>CANQSS010000014.1 GCA_947626545.1 uncultured Akkermansia sp.
GGAGTTGGCCCTTTTCGTCCGCCTCGCTTTGTTTGATATTGCTTTCTTTAGCTTTCATGATATGATTGATATATATATTTGTTGTGAGAGTGTCTATCAAGCGGATATAACACTATTGTGGACTATGGCTAGCCCTCTCAACTATTTTATCTTTGATAGACCTCAACATAACGGAATGCGGAAAGAACTGACGTCGTAAAGGACTTTATGCCCACGTACGAATATGAACGTTTCCGCATGGAGCCTCTTTTGAGGCTCCGCCCGTTATGTCGAGGAGCTCCGTTGAGGATTTTCCTCTCAGCGCTTCTGATTATACCACCTCGAATCAATAGTGTACGATTTATTAATAATGTGTGCATTGCACAGAATTTTTGAACCGTCAACGTATGCAGGGGCTTCTTTAAAACCATCAGCATGATGAGTGCTTGTTGTCATGATTTTTGATACGTATGGACAGTGATATCAGCCCATAAGAGCACTTCCTCCGTTGATGAACTTTTCTCAAATGCGGTTGCCCTGCGAATAACCACGACATGCTTGACAAGCTGGCTGATATGGTGTATGGTAGCAGATATGCAAGGGATAGGACGCCTGTTAGTATGCGCATTGCTAGTTGCGTTGTGCGCTTCTTGTTCGTCCATGTGGACTCAAAACAAACCAAGAGAAGAGGAAACAAAGCGAAAGGCGCTTCCTCCTCTGCACTTGGGCGCGGTTCATCACGTTTATCCCGAGCAAAAATTTGCTCTCCTCCGTATTATTGGTCCAATGCCCAGTCCGGGTACAACATTGATTTCGCACCCGGTAGATGGGTCTACTTCGCGCATTGGCAATCTTGTGGTGGCAGAAAACAGCAAACCCCGTAATGGAATGTTGGTTGCTGATATTCGCTCCGGAACAGTGGTTAGTGGAGACCGAGTGTTCATGTACCGTGACGTGGCACCACCCGAGCAAACCGAAACGCACATCACCCCCCACGCAGACACTGTGGAAGATTCCTCTTTCTCCCCGAAACCACCACCCCTGCAGATTCGCACCACTGGCACTACTCAGCTGACGACTGACACCGATAAACCAGACGCTAACACCGCAGCTCCCATCCCCGACCCCATCCCGGTGAATGGTCCCCATTCGATGCCCTCTCCCTCGTCCACTCCTTCCACAATTCCGGACTATCTTAAGGACATACCAGATGATATTAACGGATGGAATTAGAAAACCAAGCATTCATTCAACTCAACTATGCCTCGAAAACCTAAAAAAACAACACCTAGTACTCCCCCAAAAAACCGCAAAAGCGCCAGAAAGAGTTCTGAATTGGGAAGGAGAAATCCTGTACCCAAACGGGCAAAGACGCAAGTGCCGATTGCGATGACTTCCGAGGATTTGGAGACTCTCTCTCGGATTGTCAAACACGCTCAAATGACGCAGGGCGCATTGGCTGTTCTGGCCCTTTCTGAGCTCTTCAAATGGTTCGGAGCGATCTACCGGCAAGTCACCAGCTCCTGCACCGGTCATGAGACATCACCCCCAGCAGGGATTACATCTCTGTTCCATGACATCATGGAGCTGCGGGACATCCTCTCCGCTGCTACCGGTGGAGAAATTACCGTGCCGAAGCGTCGGGGACGTCCTCGCAAAGTGCAAACCGCGACTTCTGCCAAGCGCTCCTCCGATGTACCAGTGGAAGTGCAACCGAAACGTCGCGGCCGACCGTGCAAAGTGCAAACGGAAACTTCTGCAGAGCAATCAACCGAAACTCTCGGGGAGGTGAAGATGAAGCGTCGCGGTCGCCCGCGAAAAAATCCGCTGCCAGAGTTCTCTGCTGAAAGCGTGGAAGAAAAAGGGCGTTCGACCAAACGCAAAACAAAGACAAACTCTGCCAAATCCAAAAAAGTCAAACGTGCCACCGGCAGGCGCAGGACACACGTGGTGAGACAGACCAAGAAGGCCACTGAAGTTGTATCCCAAGCAAACGAGCAACCTGGTGTCTCTCCTCAGCTGGTGGAGATACCCTCCCCCGTCCAGGCGGCAGAACCGCCTGCCACTGAGGTATCGATGATCACGCCGGAATCCCCTGCCCCCGCGAATGACCACCAAAAGTGATCAACCATCTGCCGTCACTTGGAATTCCCAGCTTGGGACCATGCTGGCTGTGGCGGGGAGTGCTGTGGGCTTCGGAAACTTTCTGAGATTTCCCGGCCTTGCAGCACAATACGGCGGCGGCGCGTTCATGATCGCGTATTTTAGCGCGTTCTTATTGCTCGGTGTACCTCTCTGTTGGGTGGAATGGTCCATCGGAAGGCGGAGTGGTGTACTCGGTGGGCATAGTTGCGCCTCGGCGTTTATGCTCATTACCCATTCCACGGTATGGAAATATCTGGGCATTGCCGGGGTGCTTGCCCCACTCGGTATCGGTATGTACTACATGTACCTGGAGGGTTGGACACTCGGCTACTGCTGGAGTACGGCCACCGGTGCCCTCAGCCTGCATAGCAGTGAGGAGTTTACCGACTTCTTTACACATTTCACGGGAAGTTCAGCGGATGGCACGGCCTACACAGGAGGCAGCACCCTGCCGTACTTTTTTGCCATTGCCATCGTGGCAAATTTATACTTGCTCTACCGAGGCATCGCCCGCGGCATCGAGTGGTTTTGCAAGTGGAGCGTGCCGGTGTTGCTCATCACGGCGTTCGTTATATTGGTTCGAGTCCTCACGCTCGGCACACCGGATGCTACCCAGCCTTACCGCAACGTGAACCAAGGTCTCGGCTACATGTGGAATCCGTCCAAGACTGTGCTGATGGTAGATGACAAAACCGTGGAAATGATTCCCGTGGATGCCACCAGAGAGCAGGCCGACCAAATCTTCAAAAAAGTGCAGCAAACTTATCCTGGCAAACGGGTCGAGCGCGAGCACATCTCGCTCATCCGCGGACTCATGAATCCAGATCTCTGGATTACCGCTGCCGGACAGATTTTCTTCTCCCTCTCCATCGGTTTCGGAACTGTGCTCACCTACGCCAGCTACGTAGCGAGGCGTAAAGATATTGCTCTCGTCTCGCTCACGGCCAATGCCGCAAATGAAGCTGTGGAAGTCGGATTGGCAGGTATGATGATCGTGCCTGCGGCCGTTTCCCTGCTTGGGGTAGCCGCTGCGGCGGGGGCCAGCACCTTCGGCTTGGGCTTCAACGTACTGCCGGAGGTTTTTGCAGCCATGCCCGGTGGACGCATTTTTGGCACGCTGTTCTTCGGCCTGCTGTTTCTGGCATCTGTCACCAGTTCCATCTCAATTCTCCAACCCACTATGGCTTTTCTGGAGGAGTTTTGGCGGCTCACGAGAACGCAGAGCGTCGTGATGGCCGGACTGATTATCATTGTGGGCGCTTTCGCAGTATCGTGGTATACCGGCGAAGGCATGATGGCTCTCAGCACGCTGGATTTCTGGATGGGTACCATGTGCCTCTATCTTATCTCTGCACTGTATCTGGTACTCTTCCGGGCGGTATGGGGTACCCGAAATGGCATTCGCGAACTCGGTCGAGGTTCGCGCATCCCATTACCCGGTGGACTTGGCTTCGTTATCAACTGGATTACGCCGGCAATCCTGCTCACCATTTTCGGCTCATGGCTCTACAAAAATATTTTTCACTCCACCAGCGAACACATTACCAATTTGCTGGCTGCCAAACCCGGAGCCCTGCTGCCAATGGCATGGATGCTCGTCATCTACGTCTTCATGATGTTTGTCGTGCACACATCTCGCCGCTTCCACAAACGTCCTGCTAAATCAACGCCTCCTACCCCATGACGCTCTCCGGCATTATTACCATGATTCTTTCCATCGGCTTCGTATGGGGACTGCTCACGGTGTGCGCATGCCGCCTCCTCAGCGATCCCGGCGAGAAGCCCGCACGAAAAAAAACGAAAAGCTGATTTGTCTGCGCTCCGCTCTTCTTCAGACCTCGAACAGGTGGGTCACGGAATCATCATTGTGAATGTTTGCTATCGCCTGCGCAAAAAGCGGCGCAATGCTCACCGTGTCCACATGCTCCCCACATGCCATGGGGACAGAGTTAGAGGTGAGCAAACGCTCAATCGGGCTCGCCTTTAATCGTTCGCGAGCCTTGTCGTTCAGAACGGCGTGCGACACACCGGCAAATATACGAGCCGCGCCGTGTTCTTTCAGGATGGCCGCTGCTGCACACAGCGTACCGCCGGACTCCGTCATATCGTCCACCAGCAACACATCCTTGCCATCCACATCCCCGATCACCGCATGGGCATCCACCTCAGTGGCAGAAATCCGTTGCTTGGCGACAATTGCCAGTTGCGTACCCAAGATATTGGCATAGTTTTTGGCAGTCTTCACGCCCCCGATGTCAGGGGAAACAACCACCAAATTCTTGAGATCCTTCACATAGTGCTCCTTCAGGTGCTTGATGAGTACCGGCAACGAGTATAGATGATCCACCGGTATCTCGAAAAAGCCCTGAATCTGTGCCGCATGCAGATCCATGGTGAGAACGCGGGTCACCCCTGCCGCCGTCAGCAAATTGGCCACCAACTTGGAGGTGATAGGCACTCTTGGCTTATCCTTGCGATCCTGCCTGGCGTAGCCATAAAAGGGCATCACCGCCGTGATTCGGCTGGCGCTCGCGCGACGCACGGCATCCACCATCACCAATAGCTCCATCATGTTGTGATTCGTCGGCGGGCACGTCGGCTGGATGATGAAGACATCCGCTCCGCGAATGCTCTCTTTGATTTGAACGAAGCTCTCGCCATCCGGGAACGTATTGACCGCTGCATCACAAAGGGGAAGTCCCATCACGTTTGCTATTTCCTTGGCCAAAGAAGGGTGGGCGGTTCCGCTGATCAGTTTCATATCGCAAGTAGATGGTGAGTTCGCATTCTATCGTAACACTTCGCCCCAAAAATGCAAGCACGGAGTCCACGGCAATTGCATTTTCTACACACGTGTCCCAATAAAATCTTCTCTGGACTCATTCAACCCACTCCTCATGCGTTTCCAACAGACAAAGGAAGTAAGCCCGACAAGATGTCAAACCATTGACGATTCGGCATAGCAGTGAACCCGGCATAGCGTAACACCAGTTGCTTTCCCCCTATCAACGCATCATCATTTCAGGAATTCCGCTATGCAACGGCTCGGCAATCTCGCGCGTAGCGCGTTAGCATTCAAATCGTAAATCGTAAATCGTAAATAACCAAAGGCTTATGTTGCATGATGTGCTATGAACTGCCATTGGGGGTGCTTTTTCTTGGGACGGATGTGCATTTTTTAATGTGTTTACCCTAGGGTCACCTGATTTTGCCTTGCTATGTGCACAACAAGCTGGTATCATACCCTCAGCTTTGATTCCTGAATCCACATGAAAAAATTATTTCTCTTCACACTTCTGGTTATTGTATCCGCATGCGGCGTGGCATGGGCGCAAGATTCTCCGGAGTATACGCTCCCGGATCGACCGGATGAAAACTACGAAGCGCCTTTGTACCCTACCACAGGCGTGCGTTTTGTGGTGTGCAGCCCTCTCGAAAGGCGGCTCCCTTCCCCGCTCTACGCACTCTACAAAGACAAATATATGCCCATCTACATATCTTCCCGCGGGCCGAGCGAACGCGTGCTGCCGGGAAGCGATGGTCATATCCGCCTCTACGAGGAGGATCCTGGGGATGCGAAGGAGCCCAAACCGTTTTTGGATATCGCCCTTCCTCAGGAGGCGAGCAAAGGTCGTGTTGTCTGCCTCGTTGTACTCGGCACAGAGAAAACAAAACCGCAATATTTTTACATCCGCGAATCTGAGATGCCCGTGGGCGGCTTCTATGTACTCAACTTTTCGCCCGTTCCCATTGAAATAATTTCCATCACGAAACCTGGTAAATATCCGGATAAGGGGGAGAGGATTTCCCCTTTCAAGAGAACCGATAATAACTGCATCTCGCCTTCAAACTCAAATGTGTGGGCCTTCACAAAGAAAGACAATCCCGACGTTAAAACTCTCGAATATCTCCTGCGTGTTCCCTCCGAATCCGAAAACGGCACACCTATGCCGCTTCGTGGCTCCAAATTTGCCATGAGCAAGGGCTCTGCGTATGTCACCATCGTCATCAAAAACCCCGCCAATGCTCAGCTGTTTCGCCTTATCTCTTTCTCATACAGCGGTGAGGCCGACAAGCGCAATGAAGACAATGCCGCCAAGGCTGCCAAGGCCCCTCGCGGCGGACAGCGCAGCTCCACCCCGCGCTAACTTCGGTACACGTCATGAGCACACTTCAGGAGGGAGCTATCGCGGAGCGGATCGCACATATTGGTGACCAGTTCGCCATCAGTGGCGATTTCTTGTACGGTGAGGAGTTGCGCAACGGTCATATCAACACAACATACCGCGCGTGCTACCGCACGGATGATGGTCATGTGGATCGGTACATCCTGCAGCGCATCAACGATTACGTTTTCAAGGATCCTGCACAGGTGATGAAGAACGTAGAAAAGGTGACGCGGCACATATCATGGAAAGTGCTGCGCCGCCGCAAAAACGCCGCAGGACAAACGCTCACCCTCTACCCGGCACGCGGAGGTCGCAACTATATTAACCTGCCTGAGGAGGGCGGCATGTGGCGTTGCTACAACAACATTGAAGGCACTCACACTTATGATGTCGTAGAAAACACACGCCAAGCTTACCAAGCAGGGTATGCTTTCGGCTCATTCCAGGAGCTCGTCTCGGATATGAATCCTGAAGACATCCGCGAGTCTATCCCAGATTTCCACAATACCCCCAAGCGTTTTGAAGCCTTGCAAAAAAGCGCTGCGGCGGATATCATGCACCGTGTTGATTCTTGCAAAAAAGAGCTTGAGCTTATCCGATCCTGGTCCCCGCAATTCAGCAAATTGGTGGATATGCAAAAAAGCGGCGATCTTCCCACCCGTATCACTCATAATGATACAAAAATTAACAACGTCATGCTGGATGAGGAGACCGATGGCGCGGTTTGCGTCATTGATCTGGACACTGTAATGCCGGGTCTCTCTCTCTACGACTTCGGCGACATGGTACGCACGGCCACTTGTATGGCGAGTGAGGATGAAACGGATCTCTCCAAGGTACATATGCAAATGCCTTTTTTTGAATCGCTTGCCGAGGGCTACCTGGACGCAACGCACGATTTTCTCACCCCTAATGAAGTGAATATGCTCGCCTTCTCAGGCTGGCTTATTACAACCGAAATCGGCATGCGTTTTCTTACGGATTATCTGGACGGAGACAAGTACTTCCGCTGTGAGTACGCGGAGCACAATCTTGTTCGCGCCCGCAACCAGCTTGCTCTCGCCGAGAGCATACAATCCAACATTCCCCGCATGCAGAAATACATCCTGAAACTCATCAAATCGTACGCAGACTAATGCTTACCCCATGCTCCGTTTCATCCATACATTTCCCGGAGAACGATCTTCCTTGGCCTGCTGAGCACCCCTCCACTTCCCCAGCAAAACCATGAATATGCGCAGCCTCATCGTTCTACTGCTTTTCATCGCCGTAGCGCTTCTTACCAACCACTTCGCTTCAGCGGAGGATCGAGAATCATCTTCCGATGTTAGCGTGTATGACTTTAAGGAAAAGTTTCCTGATGCAGTGGAAGACGGGGAATGCTATTTATTGAAACTGGAGGGATGCCGTGTTGTGGCCGTCAGTACGCCCTATGCTTCTGGGCGGATTGAGCTGATCTTTGTGAATGCAAAAAAGAAATCTGCCGCTCAAAAAGTTGCCAAAGAGCTGGCAAAGGAACTTTCCAGCAAATGTAGAGTTGTGCCTTTCGAAGGCAGTGACCCTTGGGTAGCTATCATCTGCCCCACTGAAAATTACAGTCGCCGCTATTCAACCTCTCTTATTCTCTATCCTGATGGTGGGAGAAATGTGCGTTTTGTCGGATGGCAGGGAAAATTACTGCGCGTTCAGATGGATTACAGCACCTCTGATTACGTACGTAAGAAGCGTCGTGGCGTCATTGAAATACTACTGGACGTCACGTCTTCATCTCTCAGCCACGTAGAATGCCGCATTACTAAAGGCCGCCTCGACGAGGAAGATATAGCCGACTTTTTGGACAACCGCCTCTTAAATAGCAGCTCATATCTGCCCGAATTCTCATCACGCGAAAAAAGCGAACTCAGATCCAAGTTCCCTGGCTGCGATCTTATCGCGTATAGCACAAGTGCAGACTTCTGCATTGCCAATAAAAAGGGCAAGACGTACCATGTCGGCACCATTGACGGCGTCTCGGCCTATCTCTGTTCAAAACATCCCATTGCAAAGTTTAATTTCCCTGAGGAAAACATGGATTGGCCCGGCAAACGCATTGCTCAGAATGAAACCTCTACCGACAGCGATCACGACACAGCTATGGGTTCCACCTCAGAACGCACTTCATCCCAGGACAACGGTGCGGAAGCCACTGCTCTTGGAAAGACTACTCCTTCCCCCGCAGGTGACAACACCGCCATGGAGGCTGCTGCCACTGCCACCATGGAATCCATTTATAACAGCCTGGGAGAAGTTTCCAAAGACACCCGTCTGAATGTGGATAGCGAAATCGCCCGATACATCCAGATGCTCCAGTCGCTCTGATAACCTCTTTCCCCCATGGAGCACCGCAAACAGCATCTTCTTTTCGAGCCGCAATGTCTCACTCCGGGTGAACGAGCTCTTGCTTTGCAGCGTCTTTTCTCCCGCGTCGCCTCGCAAACCCAGTCGCAGCATTCTCCCCAGTACGTGCCACAGGATGTGCTTGCCGCACATGAGGAGTTGAAGAGTCGCATGCAGCACTTGCTCAACGCTGCTGCTCTCACCCATCCGGACCGTGCCAAACTTGCTCTGCTGCGTAAAATCGATAAACGTCTCACCGCTCTGCCGACGCATATCTTAGACGCGCTCTCCGCCAATGTTGAACAGGATTGGATGGTGTGCTATCGCAGCATGGTCGAGCTGCATGAGCTGCTGGAAGATGCTCACTTAGTGGATGATGCGCAGGAATACACTACGCTCGCGGAAACTATGGCTCGCCTCGCACTTGCACTTTCGCGTTCTGCCGCTGTGCGGGTGGATGCAGCTTCCATGTTCGTCCTGTGGCTCATGCAGGTGCACCTGCAACGCTATTCCCCACGTAAAAAGCGCCGGTCTGCGCGCAAATCACCATCTTCAGTCCGCCATGCCCCTGTCCCCCCAAAAAATCGATGAAGCAAAAAAGGCATTTGACGCCGCACGGAAAGGCACACCTTGGACTCCACGCAACACGGTACTCGCCGTCTTAGCTCTGCTTTATCTAGTCATGCCCTTTGATATTTTGCCGGATTGGCTGTTCCCTCTCGTAGGCTGGCTGGATGACTTGGGAGTGCTCACTTTTGTGTCTCTTTGGATTTTTTCGCATCGCGGCTCTCCTCCACCGCCGAATCAGGATAGGGAGTAGAATCTAACGTCCGCTGAGCCGGGCGATACCCCTGCTCCGCCGCTTTACGCCACCATTCATGCGCAGCTGCCGGATCCGGCGGCATCTCCAGTCCGGCTACTCCATTGTAAAGCAAGTTACCGTACGCGAACTGTGCTGCAGGTTCGCCCTTTTGAGCTGCACTAGAGATGCGATCCAAGTACCGCTGCAAACCCTTCTTTTGTTCCTCCGGCGGCAGAGGGGATTCACCCGGTTCTCGTCGTCGCTCCGCACTCGCCTGCGCGGCGCCCCCCCTCTCTATTCCCCGCACGGCACGCAAAACTCCCGGCACGATGCAGCACAGACACATCATGCACATCAGCATATATTGCCACACCGGTACTCGCATGCTGCGCCGCAACAAAAAGGGTCTCACCCGACCTCTACTGCCCGTTGCGTACCGGGAGTTCCTGCGCTCACTGCGTCTTTCCGCATTGCGGGATGACATGCGGGCGTGGTGACGCGGCATCTGCGCCAATTCGGGCAGTCGGTCATACCTCCTATGTCGCTCCAGCCAGCTATCGTACTTTGCACGCCGTGCTGCATCACCTAGTTCATGCCAAGCCTCGGCCAGCAATTTGAACTTTTCGACTGAGGCAGCATCGTTCTCGTTGTGATCCGGATGCAGTTGCATTGCGAGCCGATGATAGGCAGCCCTTATGTCTCTCCTATCGGCCTCCGGTTTTACCCCGAGTATCTCGTAGTAGTCGTCACGCATTGCACTGCCTCTCCTCGTTGCTCCCGATCATTCGACGAGCAAAGCTCATCAAGTCTTCTCTCGCCTCCCAACCAAGCAGTCGAATTTTATCCGTCCTCACACGCATATTCGCGCACCCGCGGCGCTCCGGCAGTGCAAGTGCGGGGCCCTCTTCCTCCTCCGCAAGTTCATCGCAGAGGACATCTAAGCAGCTGTATAATTCCCCAAGTTGCCGTGTTTCTCCGCACACATTATATACCTGCCCACCTTCACCGTGCACCGCCAACAGCATGAGCGCCCGCGCCGCATCCGTCACATGCACGTAGTTTACCCACCTCTCTCGTCCACCGGGTAATTCACGACCAGATTGCGACACATAGCGGCGTACAATCTCGCACCTTCCGGGACCATACAATGCCGCCAACCTGGCCACCACCCCCCCGGAGTTCAGCACCGCCTGCTCCGCACGCAATAGCGCTCTCATTTTTTCCCCCGTTCCCGGACACGTACTCGCTTCTGACACCACGCTGCCATCCTGTCGCTCATATACAGAACAAGTCGAACAGAATACCACGCGGGCTCCTGGCGCCGACCGCACCAGCTGCTCTGCTACCTCTGCATAGCAACTCCGATAGGCCGCCGCATCGCCACCACGCGTCGCGGTGCAACCATATATGACCTGGGGAGGACATATTTTCAGGGCTCGCTCCAGCGTATCAGCTCGCTGAGCCGCTCCATGCACATCTGCCGCAGCGCAGTGATCAATACTGAGCACCTGTACCCCAGCGGCGCGGCTGAGGCGCACCAACTCACTTCCCAAAAATCCGGCTCCCACCACCCACACACACTGTGGGGGCTGGATCATGACTGCACTCCTCGCCGTGCGTACCATGCCTGCGCCAGTTCCAAGTCATGCGGCAGGGTAATTTTAAAATTCATGCCAATCTGCACCAGCTTGGGGCGCAATCCCAGCTGCTGCAACGCCGTGACCTCGTCCGTACACTCATTCTCGCATGCGGCTTGCAGCGCCTGTCGCAGTTTCCCGGCGCGGCAGATCTGGGGAGTTTCCATCCCCCACATGCCTGCGCGCTCTACCTGCTCAGGCAAGCAACATCCTTCGGCATCCGCCCGCTTCATAGTATCCACCACAGGATGCGCACACGCCGCGGCTCCATATTCCTGCGCTGCGGACAGGCAAGCACGTATTCCCTCCGGTGTCACGAACGGACGCGCGCCATCGTGCACCGCCACCCAAACTTCATCTCCGCCGACCTCGCGCAGACCGGACAACACCGAATCCTGCCGCCTCCCCCCGCCATCTGCGCGTTGCACAGGCACAGATCCTGCGCTCTCCCACGGTCTCAGTTCGTCCCAACGCGCCTGCTGGCAGACAATGACAATGCGTTCTGCCCCGGCTTGAGCAAAGGCACGCACGCTATGACAGAGCACAGGCAGACCGGCCAACGAGGCTGCCAGTTTATCGAAACCTGCACGCCGAGACTGGCCGGCGGCTACAATCACAGCGCAAAACATCGCGTTTCAGCTCAACCTTTGCCCTACCATGGCGGAGAGGAGTTTGCCCGGAGCACGACCCTCCGTGCGGGCTTGCATCTCCTTCATCACACGCCCCATATCCTTTTTGCTCGTTGCTCCCAGCTCACTAAGCACAGTTTCCAATATCGGCAAAATTTGCTCTTCGGTCATCTCCGCCGGCAGAAAGGTCGAAAGCGTTGCCATTTCCGCCCTTTCCTTCTCAGCAAGTTCGCTGCGTCCGGCTTGTTCATACATACGGATAGAATCCTCGCGCTGTTTGAGCTGCTTACGCACTACGTTGAGCGCTTCGTTGTCCGGCAGCTCTTCGTGCACATTTCCCTTCGCTACCTGCGCATTCTGCAACGCTGTCTTGAGTCCACGCAGCGCTCCCAGCGCCACCGTATCTTTCCCAAGCATCGCTGCCTTCATTTTCTCTGTAATCTGCGTATATATCGTACTCATGACTCCGCTATTTAAGCAGCTTTTTTTCGTCCTGTCAATCCTACGACCCAAGGCAAACGCATTAGAAAATGCGTTTGCCTATGTACGATTTACGATTTACGATTTACGATGTACGATTTATTAATAATGTGCGCGTTGCGCAGATTCTTTTCGGATCATTAACGTATGCAGAGATTCCTCTAAATCCATCATTATGATGACCGGTTGTTGTGATGATTTTGATACGTATAAACAGGGATATCAGTCAATAAGAGCTTTTTCTCTGTTGATGATCTTCTCTCAAATGCGTTTGCCTATGTACGATGTACGATTTATTGATAACGTGCGCGATGCCCCTTTTTTATTCAGTTCATGAAAGCTCCCGCCGGGATCAGCTCCCGTTTGCCATCTTTTCCACGCTGACGTTCAAAGCGGATTTTACCTGAGCCATCCTTCCCCTGCACAACGGTGATATTGATGGCATGCAGACCGGCCTTCAGCGGGATTCCCGCCTTACCGGTCTTTTCTTTCACACTCTCCACTACATTGGCAGCGGCGCTTTCTGTGGCAGTACTCCCGGGTTTGTAATTCGCATCAGCGTCTATCAGCTGAAAGTTGTGCAGCTTGATGTACGCCTTAGTTCCTAGTACATCACTCAGTGTCAAATAGAAATGCCACTGTTGTCCGTCTTGCGGCACGCGCATGTAACCGGTATACTGCGTTACGCTGCCGGCCGGCAACTCTTCCTTCGACAGATCCTCAGCTTCTCCCGTTTCCGCCTGAGCCGCCTGCGGCAGCGTCTCAAACACAGGCACCCACGGCACCTCTGCCACCACACGGCGCATCTTCAATCCGGGCTTCAACCCAGCGCTGTCCGGATCATCAGGTGGCACCAGCACATTGTCATACGACCGTTTGCCGCCACATGGATTATGACGTTTGCCGGCAGCCGGGTCACGCACATAATCATAGGCTCTTCGATTCCAGAGCACACTTTTTTTGAGCTGATCCTGGTACTCGGAATATTTGCCCGCCAAGTTTTCGGATTCATGCGTATCTGCATCCACATCGTAGATTTCGAAATCCTCCTGACCTGTGCTAATTCCCGTACGAATCGCCTTGAGCCAGCGGGTGGCTTCCCCATTTTTGCCTGCGGGCACCGGGAAAAGTATGACCTGCTGCTCCCCACGCACACGCCCCGTCTTATTGGGAGCAAAGTCATCGTAACGAGGAATCTGTCCGCCATAGGCATATTCGGAATACACCACCCCTCGTTGCTGGCCTGAAGTTTTCTCCCCGCGCAACACCGGCAGCATCGACACACCATCGCTCCGCATGGGCACAGGGACACCTGCCAGCTCAGCAAAAGTGGCCATCCAATCCTGAAACTGCGTAGGCTGCGCATTCTTCACACCTCCGGCTATTATGCCGGGCGCCCATACCACACACGGTACGCGCAAACCTCCCTCCCACGCGTCACGCTTGATGCCATCCAACGGCCCATAACTGCGGAAAAAAGACGGATCCTGCGCCGGAGCCGGATGATCCCCTTCACCCCTTACGGAACCCGGCTCATTGTGAGGTCCGTTGTCGCTAGTGAATACCAAGAATGTGTTGCGGTCAATTTTCAAATCTTTGCAGAGGCGAACAATGTCCCCGACAGCATCGTCTACACGCGTGATCATGGTGGCGTGACGACGAGCGCCGTCCAGTTTTGCGGAGGCTTTATCACCGTACCTCTTCTTTGCGTAGTTCTCCCAGGCAGTGCGGTATTGGGGGTAAACGAAGCTGTCCCAATTACTGCTTGCCGTATTAATCATCTTGCCAGGTTTACCCAACCATTGCACCCCACCACGCACTCCTCCCTTCTTCGGATAAGCCATGGTCGGCACCGCCAAGCGCGCATGCGGAGCGATGAGAGTGAGCGCCAAGAAAAACGGTTTCTGTGGATCAGCTTTATGCGTATCCTCTATCCACTTCTTTGCCCTTGCTGTGAATAAATCCGTGCTGTACGCTCCATCCAAATCATCCGTCACTATTTTATCTCCATCCCATATCGCATTTTTGTGGGTCTCGGGGTCGGCCACACTTTCCTCCTTAGGATAATGCCGATGTCCTGCAATATGATTGTTGTACCCGAAGAAATAATCAAACCCGCGCTGCGTGGGCCATGCTCCTGTAGTAGTCGGGGTGCCACCGCTCTCACTTCCTCCGCCTATCCCCCACTTGCCTATCAATGCCGTCGCATATCCCGCCTGTTTGAGCACACTTGCCAGTGTGTGGCTGTTCTCCAGCGCAGCGTCGAAACTATTATTACGCACCACCTCCGCGTGTCCCTGATGAACGCCGGAAAACAGCGAAGCTCGAGCGGGCGCACACACGGGCGCGCACGTGTAATGCCGGGTGAGCAGCACACCCTGCTGCGCCAGTTTGGCTAAGTGCGGCGTGCTAATCTGAGGTGTGTTCTGTTCTACCAAACCTCGGCTGTTCAGACTCAGATCCCCCCAGCCCATATCATCCACGAGCACCAGGATGATGTTCGGTTGTTGAGTCCCGGCCCATGCCGCCATACTCATCAAAAACATTTCCGCAGCTAGTACAATCTTGCGCAACATATCCTCGCTATTATACGAAAATACCGCGGATGTCAACGAAAATCTTCCAAGAATTCCAGAACTGAGAGGAAGCTGCCCAAATCCACAGTATGTTCCAGAGTTTTATCTTATTCCTCTTTCAGACGTGGCTTTGACCGCTCTTCGCCATGAATCGTGGGGCACAAAACATGGTTGCACGGTTCAGACCTGCCTAATCCTATTGACATCGCCAATTGTAGCGACCAACCTCGCCTTGTCGTTGGCCGAGAATTATACCCTTACCCCAGCGGCTCGACTATTCATACTCGGTGTATATTTATCCGGATTTTTTGAAAAAATGAGGATTGCTGCGAGATTATACTTGACGGTCGGCCAAGAAAAGTGTAAATTACGCGCCCCGCCTTGCAAGTGCAACACGGGATTATCCATTCAAACAACACACAAACGATGAAGACCCACGTTAAGAAAGGCGATGAAGTCCAAATCATTGCCGGCAAGAACAAGGGCAAGCGTGGCGTTATTTCCTCCGTGAATGCTACCAAACAAACGGTTATCGTTGAGGGTGTGCGGAAGCTTAAAAAAGCAACCAAGCCCTCTGAGTCGGATCCGGAAGGTGGCATCAAGGAGATTGACGGCGCCATCCACATCTCGAATGTGAAGAAAGTGAGTTGACGCCCGGGAGGGAAGAAACTCCGCGCTTAAGCCAAAACAACCTAGCTGACCCGCTGATCTATGAATACACCAACACTACTGAAATACTACAAGGAGAAAGTCGTCCCGACTCTCCGCGCAAAGCATCAGTACGCCAATGTGCACCAAATCCCCCGATTGGAAAAGATCGTGGTGACCACGTGCATGGGCAAGCAGCCCGACCGCAAGCAGGCCGTGGAAGATGCTGTTGCTGAGATTGCTAAAATCACTGGACAAAAGCCCTCCATCACTTATGCTCGCAAGAGTGTAGCAAACTTCAAACTGCGTGAGGGAGAAGTGCTTGGAGCTCGTGTAACCCTGCGCTCCACGCGCATGTGGGAGTTCCTTGACCGATTCATCAACGTGACCGCGCCCAATATCCGCGACTTCCGTGGTCTCTCCACGAAGTCTTTTGACGGCCGCGGCAACTACGCCATCGGTATTCCGGATCAATCCATTTTCCCGGAAATTGAGCTTGACCAAATCAAACGCACAATCGGTTTCGACATCATCTTTGTCACCACGGCGCCGACAGATGCAGAGGGACGTGACCTGCTCACTGAGCTTGGTATTCCGTTCCGCAAGCCCAACAAGAAGACAGAAGAAACCGCCTAACCCTATTTGACTACCATGGCAGTACTAACTGATCCCATCGCAGATTTCCTGACCCGCGTAAAGAACGCAGGTCGTGCGCACAATGAGGCCTTCACGGCGCCCCACTCCAAAATCAAGGCAGAAATCGCCCGCATCCTGCAGGAAGAGGGCTACATCTGGTCCTATGATGTCTCCGGTGAGGGTAAAAATAAAATCATCACCGTGAAAAGTAAGTTCGCACAGAACGGGAAACCTCTCGTCACCGAAGTGAAACGCTGCTCCCGTCCGGGACGGCGCCACTACGTCACCTCCGACCAGATTCCCACCGTCATGAACGGCTTGGGTATCTCCATCGTTTCTACGTCCCAAGGTCTCATGACCGGTGCCAAAGCCCGCAAGCTGAGCATCGGTGGTGAGCTCATCGCCCTCGTCTGGTAACCCCCATCCCGCTTCTTTATTATGTCTCGAGTTGGTAAGAAAGTTATCACGATCCCCACGGGTGTCACCATCTCCGAAAAGGATGGTAAAGTCACCGTCAAGGGCGCCAAGGGCGAACTCTCCTGGAATCTCCCGGAGGGCATCTCCATTTCTGTGGACGGAGCAGAGCTGAGCGTAAAACGCGCGGATGAGTCGCGCCGTTTGCGCGCCCTGCACGGCACGAACCGGTCCCTGCTCTCCAACATGGTGGAGGGTGTTTCCAAGGGCTTCACCAAGGAGCTTGAAATTGTAGGTGTGGGTTTCAAAGCTGCGGTCAAAGGCAAACAGCTTGACCTCGCGCTCGGCAAATCCCATCCCATCCTGCACCCCATCCCCTCTGGCATCACTGTGACTGTCACTGATAATACCAAAATCAAGGTGGAGGGTATCGATAAGCAGGTCGTTGGTCAATTCGCTGCGGAAGTGCGCGGGTACTACCCGCCCGAGCCGTACAAGGGCAAGGGTGTGCACTACGTAGGCGAGCACATCCGCCGCAAGGAAGGCAAGAGCGTTGGCAAGTAATCATCATTATAACCTTTAGAAAATATGAGTACGATCAATCGTAAAGCCGTTCGCAGCCGTGTTCGCACACGCATTCGCAAGAAGATTTCCGGCACTCCCGGTCGCCCGCGTTTGGCTGTCTTTTTCTCCAATCAGCACGTGTATGCTCAGGTGATAGACGACACGAAGGGACATACCCTTGCTGCCTCTTGCACCAAAAAGCTCGGGCTCTCGCGAGCCAATGTGGAAACCGCCGCCAAAGTGGGCGAGGATATCGCCAAAAAAGCTCTGGCCGCAGGTATCTCTGAAGTGGTCTTTGACCGCGGTGGCTTCCTCTACCACGGTAAGGTCAAATCCTTGGCAGACGCAGCACGCGAAGCCGGTCTGAAATTCTAACCGCTTAGAACAATGAGTACTGAAGAAACAAAGGACAACGCAGCTGCTGCTCCGGCAGAGGCTCCCGTCACGGAAACCGCCGCCAACGAGACAGCTCAAGCTCCTCAGAATTCCACACCGCGCGCCCCGCGCAAGGATGGTGCCCCTGGCCCTCGTAATGCTCAACGTCCCGGGCGTCGTGATGCCGCTCCGTCTCGCCGCACTGCGGAAGGCGCTGCCGAGGATGGTCCTCAGCTCGTCGAGAAAGTCGTCTATGTCAACCGTTGCGCGAAGGTGGTGAAGGGCGGTCGCCGCTTCTCCTTCTCCGCGCTCGTTGTGGTGGGCGATCGCAACGGCAAGGTCGGTCATGGCTTTGGCAAGGCTAATGAAGTTTCCGATGCTATCCGCAAAGGTACCGATGCCGCCAAGCGTGCCATGAAGAAGGTGGTGGTAGTCAATGAGACCCTGCCGCACGAGGTATACAGCGAGTTCGGCGGGGCTAAGATTGTGCTTAAGCCTGCTGCTCCCGGTACAGGTCTGGTGGCCGGTGAAAAGGTGCGTGCTGTGCTGGAGGCCGCTGGGGTGAGCAACGTCATTGCCAAATCTCTTGGCTCCTCGAATGCCGCTAACGTGGTGAAAGCCACTATGCAAGCCATGCTCATCATGCGCACGGCTGACCAGGTGCTTTCTGCCCGTGGCAAGAAGAAGAAGGAAAAAGAATCTGTTTAAACTATCTGATCTTTTACGACTATGTTGACACTTCATTCTCTTAAAACGACACCGGGCTCCAAACATCGCAAAAAGCGTATCGGTAACGGTGAAAGCTCCGGTCTCGGCAAGACCTGCGGCAAAGGCAACAAGGGCCAGAAGGCTCGCTCCGGCGGATCTATCCGCCCGGGCTTTGAAGGCGGCCAAATGCCTCTGCATCGCCGTCTTCCCAAAAAGGGCTTCAGCAATGCCCGCTTCCGCGATCATATTGCCATCATCAATATCTCTCAGCTTGAGGCTTTCTTCAGTGCCGGGGATACGGTGACGGAGGTGGAGCTGCGTGCAGCCGGCTTGGTAAAAGGCTCGTGCGATGCCGTGAAACTTCTTGGCAATGGCGAGCTGAGCAAAGCTCTGAATGTATCGGTGGATTTTGCTAGCGCCTCCGTTGAGCAGAAAATCACCGCAGCCGGGGGCACTCTTACGGTACTGAGCCGCAAGAGCGCCGAAAGCTGATTTTCCACAAACTCACCCCGCAGGTCCGGCGTGCTGGCGCTGATAGCCACCGGACTCTGCGGTTTCCGTCGGGGGCAACACTTGTGCGCGCATGGGTTGCCCCTCTGCGGATAAACAGGGGACTTTCCCCAATCACAACCGTCTTCCCAGTCATCAGAATATGATAGCCGCCTTTGCCAATACCATGAAAGTTCCGGAACTCCGGAGCCGCATCCTTTTCACCTTGGCGCTCATTGTTGTGGTGCGTCTCGGCGTGCACCTTCCCCTCCCCGGCGTCGATGTGCATGCGCTCACCACTTTTTTGCAGCAGCAGGCTGCAGATGAAGGCGGTCCCTTGGCAGCTCTCGGAGCCATCCTGACTATTTTTTCCGGTGGCGGTCTGCAGCAGTGCGGTATTTTTGCTTTGGGCATCATGCCCTACATCTCTGCCTCCATTATGACCCAACTCATGGGTGCTGTCCTTCCTTCGTGGAAGAAGATGTTGGAGGAAGAGGGCGGCCGCCAAAAGATGACGCGCTACACGCGCCTCCTCGCCATCATTATTGCCATTGTGCAGGGTTTCCTGCTCACTCGCACACTGGAGAACCCCTCCTCCATTGGGTTGGATGTCGGCAACCTCGTCATGCACCCGGGCTGGATCTTCACCCTTTCCACGATCTTCATCATCGTCACGGGTACCATGTTCCTCATGTGGATTGGTGACCAAATCACAGAACGCGGTATCGGAAACGGCATCTCTCTCATCATCTCCGTCAACATTATTTCCGCCCTCCCAGGCGCCTTTTCCATGGCATGGAAAACCTTTGTGATGAAGGGGGGAGAAATTAATCCACTGGGGTCGCTCACCCTCGTTGCCCTTATCCTTTTCATGGTGGTTGTGGTGGCGCTTGTGGTCACCGTCAGCCAGGCCCAGCGTCGCATTCCGGTGCAGCAAGCCAAGCGGGTGGTAGGTCATGGCAAAATGACTCAGGGCGGCACTACGTACCTGCCCCTCAAACTCAACTACTCCGGCGTGATGCCCGTTATCTTCGCCACTGCGATTCTGGCCCTGCCGAGCATGCTTGTCACGCAGATCTTCACCGGCGATTCTTCCATTGTCACACTCGTGAACACGATTCTCTCTCCGAGCGATATTTGGTACTACCTCATCTCCTCGGCCATGATTTTCTTCTTCTCTTATTTCTGGGTTGCCACCATGTTCCAGCCCCAGCAGATTTCTGAGAACCTGAAGCGTTCCGGCAGCTATATCCCTGGCGTCCGTCCGGGCCCTGCAACAGCTACTTTCTTGGATCAGACGATGACCCGGCTGACTTTCGCCGGTTCACTTTTCCTCACCCTCATCTATTTCCTGCCCAGCCTGCTCTCCGTATTCGGCACTCTGCCGCACGTGGTCACGCAGTTCTTCGGCGGCACTTCACTGCTCATCTTGGTGGGTGTGCTCTTGGATATGATGCGTCAGGTGGAGGCAACCCTGCTGCAGAAGAATTATGACGGCTTTATGCGCAAGGGACGCCTGCGTGGTCGCTATTCCCACATTCAGGGTACCGGCTCCCCGGCAGAGGGCAAGGGATTGGTCATCCTCTGGGTGCTTATTGCTCTCGCTGTGCTTGCTTGCATGATTATCATCATGCCGTAAGTTTGCGCTGTCTGTGTGTACTCTTAGGGAGGAATCGGCATTTTTGGGTGCTCCGACTTTTCGTTAAGAGCGGCATAAATGCGGTTTCTGCTTGCATTTTTTTGTATGACATATAACATTGAACCGATCAGGCGTTTATCGGATGCACCAACCCTGTTTGTGGTAAAATGCGATTCTTCCCGGCACATTGCATGCATGCTGTCATACAAAGTAGATACGAATACCCGCGCGACGTAATCAGCACCGTGCTGGTTGTTTTCTCTTGTCTATTTTGTGCACCCGTCCTCGCAGAGGAAGCACCCGCTGCCGATAAAGACTTCTCCCGGCAAGGCCTTTGCCTGCTCTTATCCGAGTCGTCCGATCAGTCATCTGACCACCCCCGAATCGAGAACCTTCTCAAAAAAAAGCTCCGCGCGATCGAAGCAGGCACTGACGTCAATTCTGCAGCGTTTCACAAACAAACAGCTCTCATGTATGCCGCGGCTTCCAACGACTTTTTTGCCGTTTGCTGGTTGGTGGCAAAGGGAGCCGATGTCCGACTCGTGAGCGAAAAGAGAAAGCGGGCGCGCGATTACGCCACTGATGAGAGAATCCGAAAATTATTACGCATCGTGGCCGAAGATGAATCGGCACAAAACGAATCGGCAAGTCTTCCCTTCCCTGCAGGGAGTGCAGAGTGTTTAGCGCTCCGCGTTCGCCGCGCTTCGCAGACAGCTGAGGGTGCATCCCCCGTTCAAATGACGGCGGATATGGCTGGGGAAGAACTGATACTTGCGCTTGCGCTGCGCCTGCCACACGGTGATTTTCCTCCTGCCCAGCAACTTGCCTCAGCCTTGTTGCAAGGGGAATTACCCGTCGTTTCCTCCCTGCTGCAAGAGCACCCACAGCTGCTGCATGATCATGATTTGCTGCGCTATGCTCGCTCGGCTGATGCTGTGCGCACACTGATGGACGCCGGCATGAATCCGGAAGAAACGTGGCGCGCCACGAATCAATCCGGTCAAGACACGCTCAGCCTTCTCGTTCCGGCACTGCACAGCAATGTGCATGTCGTGCACGCTTTGTTGCAGGCGGGATGTCCTCTGCCGGTGTACGCCGATGGCAGCAATATCCTGCATACCCTCGCCTCGCTACCGCACACGTCCGCTCTGGCGGATGAACTCGTATCTGCGGGGGCAGACCTCAATCAGGCTACCCACACAACCGGGGAAACTCCCCTTTCTTCAGCGCTGCGCCACCGCAATCTCGATGTGGCTGCCGCTTTGATCCGTCTCGGAGCTCGCATCGATGATACCTGCGCCGCAGCTCTCTTCCAATCTTCTGATCACTCCCCCGTGAATCCGCAGCACATCCCGGCTCTCATCACGCTGCTGCATGCCAACGGTTGGGAAGCAGATGACCGTGCGTGGAGACTCTTTCTCTCCGAATATCTAGCCACCCCACGCCCCTCCACAGACTTACCGGAATCGACAGAGGCGAGCGACTTGAACATCCTGCAGTCCCTTGTCGATGCCTCCGATGGCAAAGTGCCCGCCAACGCAGCGGCCCTGCTGCCTATGCCGTCGCCAATCCTCCCCGCACCGCACATGACGCGTTTAATGGGGCGCCTTCTGCAACTCGGGGCTTCGGCTAACTGCAACGCCTCTCAGGATGGGGAACATTCACCGCTCTCGCTGGCTGTCACTGCAGATGAGCTGCTCGTGCGTGTTCTCCTGGCCGCCGGAGCAGATGCCAATGCAAAACTGCCTCCCGACGGCATCACCGCCCTGCACCTCGCCGCTTCGGTCGATATTGCCAGGACTCTTCTCGTTGCCGGCGCCGATGTGCGTGCGGCAGATGCCTCTTGCCCCATTATCTCATACCTGGTGGCTCATCCGCGCGCAGGGCAAGATCTGGTCTCCCTGTGCCAATTTTGGGCAATTCACGGCGCATCCGTCAATGCGTCAGCCATCGCCTCCGTTCACCCGGATGTTCCACCGGATGCCTACGTCAATCTGATCCGCTTTCTCGGCGGTCCCGCCGGGGTGAACGTTCGACTTAGCGATGGGAGAACTCCACTGCACTATGCCGTGAATTCTCCTGCTCGAGTTCGGGCGCTCATCCAAGCCGGCGCTCACGTGAATGTGTCCGACAGCAATGGCATTACACCCCTGCACATCGCGTCCGATCCGGAATCGGTACTGCTTCTCGCTCGCGCCGGAGCCAATGTAGCCGCCATGGACCACGCCGGCCTCACGCCCCTGCACCATGCGCTGGAGGATCCGTCGCGTGTGGAGGCTCTCATCCGCGCAGGGGCGGATGTCAACGCTACCGATGCTCAGGGACGTCGTCTGCTTGAGCTGACGACCAATGTCAACACATTGCGCCTGCTCACTCAGGCGGGCGCCGATGTAAACGCCAAAGACTTTGCCGGGAAGACGCTGCTTCATCGTCTCGTCAATTCTCCGGATCACGTGGCTGCTCTTCTCCAAGTCGGCGCAGCAGTCAATGCGGTGGATGCCAACGGCAGAACCCCTCTCCACCTTGCCTCGAACCCCGATTCCATCCGGCTCCTTGTCCAGGCCGGTGCCGAACTGAATGCTCCGGATGACCGCGGGTTATCTCCGCTCCACCTCGCCGCAAACTCTCCCGAACGCGTAGATGCCCTCATCCAGGCCGGTGCCGATGTAAACAACGCGGATCGATCCGGTAGAACACCCCTGCACATCACAACCTCTGCACGCGCGGTAGAGCTGCTCGTCCAAGCCGGAGCAAACGTCGATGCCGAGGACAAGTCCGGCAACACGCCGCTCATGGCGCACGCGGCAATAGACGACCCTGACGATGTGTCAGCTGTCACTGCTTTGCTCGATGCCGGGGCTGACACAACCATCCTGAATCAACAGGGCGCCAGCGCCTTGAAAATCGCCCACGAGCGTCCGGAACAGCGCCACCTCATTATCGAACTCTTCGCGCAGCGCAACATCATCGACATCGTACTCGATCCCCGCGCCCGAGACGCTCAGGGCCGTACTGCTCTCATGCTCTTGGTCACGGACAACAGGCCCCACATCCCCACCATCCGAAGGCTCCTGGCTGATGGCGCCGATATCAACGCTCTGGATCGCCGCGGTTACTCTGCCCTCATGCATTTGATACTCACTTGCGATAACCCGGAACTCCTTTCCATGCTCTTGGATGCCGGCGCCAGAATCGATCTCTGGGGGCGCGATAGAAAAACGCCCCTCTCCCTCGCTCAGGAGCTCCACCGCGATGCCTCCGCCAAACTCCTCGCGGAATACAACGACTCCAAGTTTGACTACATCATCTCTAACGTCCTGCCAAAAGTCCAATTCCCCGAAAGCTATCGCTCTTTCTGCGATCGCAATGACTACCCTCTCACCTACGACACTTGGAGCGATCCCGATGCCTTAAGTTCCCCCGGCAGGTTCCTCGTCGTGATCAGCCTTTCCTCCCAGCGCGGTCTCTTCATTATAGCTGACCGCGCGGCTATGGACTTTCCCGTCTGCACAGGCAGAGGTCCCAGGCACGCCACCCCCACCGGCTTCTTCCGCATCAGTCAAAAGGATCGCTACCACCGCTCCAATCTCTACCGCTCCTCCATGCCCTTCTTCATGCGCCTCACTAATGACGGCGTCGGTCTCCATGTCGGCGATGTCTTGCGCACCCCGGACTCCCATGGCTGCGTCCGCATGCAGCACGATACCTGCCAAACGCTTTTTAACCTTCTCCCTCTCGGCACTGAAGTCGTCATCCGAGAATAATTCCCCTCCTCTTTCCCGGGAGTGATGCCCCTCTGCTGGGCACTTCTGTTTCCTGCAGGGCGAACGCATTTTCTCATTCGTTTGCCTTGACCTTCATCTCAATAACTGGTACGCTATATTCAGTCCATACGTTTTCATGAAGTCTCTCACTGTTACCACCCCATTAGATTTATTGCTTACTTATTTTAAAAATCTCACAATTCTTCTTCTCGTGAGCATTCTGATGCTCGCGGGGGTCGCACACCCTGATGGGGCAGTGGTGAAAATGGAAACCATGTCGCAGCTAAGGTTGGAACTGCTCTTCCCGGATGTCGTGAGAAAGCAAGCAAAGGGAGAAAGGCTCAGCAAGGAGGAAATGAATGCAGTGTCCCTGCTCAAAAAACTCAAGGCTATCGCAAAGGACGGCAACGTGAATGCCATGGACAAGCTCGGCCAGACCGCCCTCATGCACGCCGCTGCGCAGGGCAACCGCCTTGCAGTCTGCTGGCTCGTGGCAAAGGGCGCGGATGCCGCCACCAAAAGCAAATCCGGCAAGACGGCGGGGGATTTCGTCAAAGAAGAAAATGCGGACATGAAGGAACTCCTCAAGGCCTGCTGCGAGGAAAAGCTGCCCCTCCCCGTGGAGGATAGAGAGCGTTTCAAATCAACGGATCAGGCGCAGAAAGATCTGGAACAGAGTGGAATATATTATCCACTTGCGGCAGCAACGGCTCTGCGTGCAGGCGCGCATGCTGATCAGCTCCATCCGGAGAATCAGAGCTTTTTATCCCTCGAATGCCCCGAAGAAGGCTTGGCATTTTTAATACGCCATGGCATGCCGGTCGAGCCTTTTAACATGACAGATTGGAGCCGTGCAACGCCGTCTCATCTACGTCTTTTACTGGCATGCAACATGCCCAAGGAGAGCGATGAAACGCGCAAGCAACTCATCTTTGCTTTGCTGCTGGATGATGTACCCGGCATTGAGGCCTGTCTGCAACAGGAGCCAGGGTTCGCCAAAGAAGCGGAGTACTATGGGCGTGCACAATCTGCCGCTGCGGTACAGGCTCTTCTAAAAGCTGCCGGTGGAGTGCTCGATAAGGCAGCCTGCCTGAAGGCGGCGCTTGAAATCAGCTACAACGGCACCGTAGTGAAAGCCTTGCTAAATGCCGGACCCCCCCTACCCAAGGATGAAGAAACACTGAGACTGCTCATTCCCGACAGATATTACTCAATAGAGGACTACGCGACATACCGTGGGGGGCTTTATAGCAAACCGGATGTGGTGCAAGCCATGTTGGATGCCGGGCTCGACCCCAACTATACCTTTGTTAATGGCGACACCCTGCTTCACCGCGCTGCAGATCACGGCAACCTTTCTATCGTTCAGGCGCTGCTCAAGAAAGGAGCTGATCCCAACGCGCTGAACAAGAGAAATCAACCACCCCTCTCGCGTATCTTTGCAAATACGCATGATGCCGGCTACGCAGCTCACGAGGGGGACATTGTGCAAGCTCTCCTCAAAGCCGGGGCAAAGGTCCACTCAGATGAGTTGGGCAAGACGCTGGCCTCTTATGTGCAGGACATGGGAATTATAATTCCTCTTTCAAGGAAGGAACAGGATGAGTTCATTGCCGGGCTCCATGCGCTTCTCAAAGCAGGTTTCAAAGTGCCAGCAAACATCCTGCTAAATTTCGGAAATCGTAACATGCCGGATGCCAAATGGGAGGAAGTCGCCCTCATGCTGCTGGAACACGGGGCAGATCCCAAGGCAAAGGACGAAGACGGCACCACCACCCTCATGGGAGCCGGCTGCTTAGGCCCCCGCATCGCCCAAAAGCTCCTCGATGCCGGCGTGGATCCTAACGCCGTGACCAAAGATGGTGACTCAGCCTTGAAAACCGCTCTTTCGAAGAATCGTCTCCGTATTGCCAAGCTGTTGCACGATAGAGGCGTCCACTACAGCGGCGAGCTCTTTATCTGCCATCCGGATTGCATGCAAATCATGCTGGATGATGGCGCCAAAATCCCTGCAACGATCTACAAGAATCTCCTTGAGCACGGTACGGGTCACTTCTCCCACCTTTCTCTCACCCAAGAGCAATATGCCTGCATCATCAACCTCTTGAAAAAGGCCGGCGCTGACCCCTATGCCCTCTCAATTGATGACCTGCTATCCGAATCTTGGATCAATCCCTTAGCGAAGAAAGCCTTCGTCCTTTCCGGTCCAGATCCTCAGGCCAAAGACAAAGATGGCAGCACGGTGCTATTTCTCGCCGAGGGTGCAGACATCGAAAAGCTCATCCGAGCCGGAGCTGATCCGCGCGCCGTCAATAATAAGGGGCAAACACCGCTTTTTCGTGACCTTTCGCTCGAAGAAATCCAAACCTTCATGCGCCGCGGTGTGCGCATCAACACTCAGGATCATGAAGGCAATACAGCGCTCATGATTCTTGTCCAGAGAGGCAGCAGTGCCGAAACTGTCAAGGCTTTTCTCGATGCAGGAGCAAATCCGAACCTCAAAAACAAAGCGGGAAAAACAACTCTGCAGATCGCTCGAGAAAAGAAGCTGGACCATATCGTGAAACTCCTCAAAGGTCGCGGCGCACGGGAGGAAACAGACAACCCTAACGCAAAAGACAAAGATGGGCGCACGACGCTGATGCTGGCCGCGCTCGACCCCGACGGCCTCAGCCGCCTCAAGGAATGCATCGCCCGAAAAGGAAACGTTAACGCCCGGGATAACAAAGGATGTACCGCCCTGCGCCTGCTCATGGGGCGGGATGGCGATATCAACAGTCGCGTGCAGGAACTCCTCAACGCCAAAGCCGATGTCAATCTCGGCGATTTCACCGACTTCACCCCGCTCATGACTGCCGCCTGCTACAAAGATACCGCCAAGCGTCGCTTCCGCGTGCAGCGTCTTATCGGTGCCAGGGCCAATGTCAATGCCGCAGGAAAAGCAGGAAACACGGCTGCCATGCACCTGCTGCTCCACTATGATGACCCGGACACGCTGCGCATGCTGCTGGACGCCGGCGCTAAGCTGGATCACAAAAACGGCGAAGGCAAGACGATGCTCGACCTGGCTACGGAAAACCACCGGAGCGCCTGTATCAAGCTGTTGAATGAGCGTAAGGCCCCCGGCGCGCAAACTGATCCCAAGGCGCGCGATTCCGAAGGACGCACCGCGCTGATGCTGGTCGTTCGCAAAAAAGGGAGTGAAGGAGAAATCCGATCGCTCCTCCGTCGGGGCGCGGACATCAACGCACGCGACAATGGCGGCAACACGGCCCTGCACCATCTGCTCACCGTGGGGGGAAATATCGATGCTCGCCTGGAGGCCCTCCTGGCTGCTCATCCCGATGTGAATCTCACCACTTACTATGGAACGACGCCGCTGATGATTCTTGATGTGTGTGCTGATCCCAAGGAGAGCGCGTCTCGCATCAAAAAGCTCCTCGCATGCCACGCCAAAGTCGATTTGAAGGATGCTGGCGGCAAAACCGCTGCCATGCGCTATGTGGAAAAGGGCGACAACGCGGAAGCCCTCCGACTTCTGCTCGATGCCGGTGCGGATCCCGAACTCAAAAATAAGGATGGCAAGACCCTGCTGCAGCTCGCACAGAAACACAAGCGCACCGCTTGCGTCCGGGTGCTTCAAGAGCATCTCGCCGCTGCCGCCTCTAACCACCGGTGGTGGTACATTATTGGGGGCGTGTTACTCGTTCTCCTCATCGGCGCTGCCGACCTCTTCCTCCGCCGCAGAACGAAGAGCTAATTTTTCCAAAGCGTGGCTTGATTTTATCTTGCTTTTCTCTCTTGTAACAGGTATACTGTGCGTAGTTTCACACATTTCATTCACTATCATGAACATCGCCGTTACCCCCCCCGTATTTGTTATTAACTTGTTGTAAATACATTGCGTTTACAGCTATCGCGTGCTTATTCCTAGCGGTCGGTGCAGATGGCGCTGAAAAAGGGTGGAAGGTGCCCCACGGGGTTGGAGTTCTGTTTCATGGAAAGGCCAAGAAAAAAGGCGATAAAAAGGAGAGCAAGGATGAGAGCGACGGGAAAAAATCATCGACGGAGGACAGGGGAGAGGCCCTTTTGCTCAAGAAATTGAGCGGCATCACCTCGACAGCCAAACTGAACGCCCCGAACAAGCAGGGCATGACCCCGCTCATGGTGGCGGCATCCCGCAACCATCGTCTGGCCGTGTGCTGGCTGATTGCGAAAGGTGCGGATGTGAAAGCAAAAAACAAGGATGGGAAGACGGCATATGAGCTCACCAGCGATATACGCCTGCGTGAGCTGCTTCGCCTCTGCGCGGAAGAAAAGGAGCCGCTGGACGAAAGCGAGGCCGAGTGGGCCAAAAAAGTGGGGGCGGAAAAACTGCGCACAACCCTTCAAGGTCTCGACGTCATTTACCTGAGCTATGTGAGTCGCGATTGGAAAGGAGGAGTGGACATCAAGGGGAAAAACAGCGGCAGGCAAGTACTCGCCGCTGCCCACATCCCGCCGGAAAGTGTTGCCTTTCTCGTACGCCAGGGCTGCGACGTGAATGCGCGTAATGATGACGGCTCACCTGTCATAAGCGTCAACACCCCGTCCGAAAGCATTCGACTGATGCTCGCACTTGGACTCACGATGGACACGAACAAGGAACCGGAGCAAAAAGCTGCCATCTGCGCCATGGTGGCTGCCGATGCCGTGAAAGAAGTCAAAAAAGCGCTCAAGGAGCGTGCAGATTTGGTCGATCAGCGAGGTGATGAAAAGAGCGCCACTGCAGCATTGTTTCGAGCGTGCTCCGATTACCTATCCGGGACACTTTACCCGGTGAATCTCCTATCGCTGGCACAATCTACAGAGATGGTCAAGGCGCTCATCGAAGCCGGAGCAGACCCCAAACAAGGCACATATAACTTCAGCAACACACTCGCTTACGCTGTGTGGAGCCACCAGCCGGCCCCCGTGGTGAAGGCGCTCATCAAAGCTCTGGGCGCAGACGCCAAACTCAACGGAGATGGAAAGATCATGCCCTCCCTGCTCTTCTGGGCGCAGGATGCCGCCACGGCCAAACTGCTCATCGAGGCAGGCGCGGACCCAAATGCTAACATAAAAGAGTTCAGCAACGAGGATACGCCACTGGATGCCGCTGCGTACGATGGACGACTCGACGTGATGAACGAGCTCTTAGCTGCCGGAGCAAAACCTGATGCTTGCAAAACCCCCACCATCCGACAAATTTTCTCTTCTTTCAAAGATCGTGTAGACGCGAGTGGACTCCGAGGACAAACAACCACCGATTGCACCATCACCCCGAATTTCCGTGTCCGTATCCAGCGTATGCGCTTCTTGCCGGATATCATCCGCGCCCTGATCAAAGCCGGAGCTAAGGTGGACGCAGACACCTGGGCGGCAGCTCTCGCCCTCTCTCGTTTTCCAAGAACGTGCGATGACATGCCCCTGCGCGACCAGCTCGCTGCCTACCTCCCCATACTCGACGCTCTCAACGAAAGCAGCGCCAAATTGCCAACCGACGCGCTTACCACATTGGAAATCCCGGATGATGTAAAAGGAGATGACCTCTGCCCCATTTTTGAAAAGTTGATTGCCCTGGGAGCCGACCCCAAAGCTACCGATAAATGGTCGAGAACTATCCTCTTTTATGTGCGAGACGCCCAAAGCCTGCAAGGCCTCGTGAAGGTCGGGCTCGATATCAATGCCCGGGATTCAGATGGCAACACGCCCCTGCTCTACATCACACGCGAGCATCCTGAAAACCTCACCCTGGATCTGTACAAAGCGGCAGTTGCCGCCGGAGCGGATGTCAAGGTGAAGGATAAGAAAGACTACACCCTGCTGCATGCCACGGCTGAATCTAGAGAGCCGTCCGCCATTGATGTCGCCCGCGAACTCCTGAAAGCCGGGCTGGATGTCAATGGCAAAGATCTGGAAGGTGAGACGCCTATCTTCCACGCCGACTCAAAGCGCATGTTCGACTTTCTGCTTCAATCCGGCGCCGATCTTAAAGCTGTCAATAAGAAAGGATTTGCACTCATACACGTTGCCGCAGGATGGTACATTCATAGTGGTGGCGTCGAGGCTATCCGCACTCTGGTAAAGGCCGGCGTAGATGTGAACTCCCGTAGCAAGTCGGGCGAAACGCCTCTCGATCGATTCGCTAAGAAAGCCTACGATGAAGTCTCTTTCACTTTCGATGACTTTTCAAAATACAGGTCTGCCGTCCTGGACGCTTTGCTTGAGCTGGGAGCAAAGCTCGACCCGAAGGATGAGAAGGATGCCAAGGCCATCGAGTATTTCAAAAAGAGTTTCAAGAGGTACCCTGTTTACGAGCAAATCTTCAAGAAACACAACTGCTCTCTGCCCTGATTGTCTCCGCAAAAGACGAGATTTTTCCTCCTTTCCATTCAAAGCCACTTTTTTACTTGCTTTGAGAAGATAAAACTGATAGATTCTTCCCCAGTTAACCAAACATTCATTATGTCACACATCGTCGTTACCCCCCCCCCGTATTTGTTATTAACGCGCTTTAAGCGGTTTATTTCTCTATTCGCCGCCTGTGTCGTTTGGTTCACAGGGGTGACGTCAGCGAAAGAGGATGCCTCGATAACTGCCCCACAACAGGGGGTGGAGCTCCTCTTCCCGGCAGGAACGGGAAAGCAGGAGAAGGGGGTAAAACTCAGTAAGGAACAGAAAAAAGCGGCTTCTCTGCTCAAAAAGCTCAAAGCCATCGAAAAGGGCGGCAATGTGAACGCCGTGGACAAACTTGGGCAGACTGCCCTCATGCACGCCGCAGCGCAGGGTGAAGAACTCGCTCTTTATTGGCTCGTGGCGAAAGGGGCGGATGTCACCCTCAAAAGCAAGAGTGGCAAGACGGCTGCCGATCTACTGCAAAAGTTACGCGAAAAACAAGCTGATTACGAGTACATCAACACATTGGAGACGATGGAGCAATTGCTTGAGGCATGCGAGATAGGCAAGTTGAGCGACGACGAAAAGAAGCGCATCGGCAACCCCGGTGTGGAAGACATCGTCAAAGCTTTTGAGGAGGCCAGCGGTGATGAACGAATGAACGCCGCGCGCATGCTTCACAGCGGAGTCGAGCTGAGAAACGTGCCATTCACGCTCAAGAATGGGAAAAATACCCGCTACATGATAGCGCTGATGGTACGGTGCGGAGTCAACCTACGCACCGATTTGGCGCCCGGGCATCCCCTCTTTGAGGCCGAATTCTATGATGCCTATACCAATGAGAATAATTCTAGAAAAAACCTAAGGCTGGCAATGAGCTTGGGACTCGACCCCAAGCCAACCAAGATGACACCGGAGGACCTCATGCGCTACGCCTTGTTGATGGGGGACGATGCCAACCTCAAGAAAGCGCTCGAACAAAAACCCGAACTCATCGACAGCGAGTACTTGCTTAGCTACCCTTTTTCGGTTGCGACAACTACCATGCTGCTCAAAGAGGGCAAGCTCGATGTCACGAAAAAGGAAATTGCCGATACATTGACCTACGCGACCCTCGCTGCGGGTGATGTAAAAAAAATGAGAGTTCTGCTGAAGGCCGGGCTAAATGTCGACAAGCAGAGCCTGTTGATGGAGGCTGCATGTAGTGACGATATGCCCTTCGGAGCTCAACGCGGAGCTCAGCGCGTCATCCCGGCTCTGTTGGAAGCGGGCGCAGTCCCCAACGCTGAAATGCTCATTAGCGCCGCACGAAACAACTACATGCAAGCCTGTGAACAACTCATCGCCAAGGGAGCCCCCTTGAAGGATGAAAAAGGATACACCCTGCTCCAGGCAATCTGCAGCAGCGGCGCGTTTCTGGCAAAGGATGAGAAGGATATCGCGCTCTATTCCAAGCTCGTGAAACACTGTATCGATGCCGGGCTCGATGTGACCGTTGAGAGGAAAGATGAAGGGCAAGGAAATTTGCACGGTTACAATTTGATAGACGATGTGATCTCCCTCCATCAGGAACCGTTGACGGGAGGATGCATCATCATCTCCCCGGAGACCGGTAAGGAAGTGCTCTCCATCGTGCAGATGCTCTTAAAGGCGGGGGCTAAAGTGAGCGAAAACGCTCTGGGGGAACTGTCCAACGGAATACCTTCCGACATCGCCGAAGAAATCGCACTGCTCCTGCTCGACCACGGGGCTAACCCGCTCTCTGAAGGAGTACTGGCAAGTGCTGGTTATCGCGGAAAGCGCATCGCCCAGCGACTCATCGATGCAGGCTGCAAAATGGATGATAATAAGCTCTTCTGCTGGGAAGGTGTACCATGGACAGCAGAAGCCGCCGAGGTGTTTATTAAAGCCGGCGCTACAGTTCCAAAGGACGTATGCGCGCGCATGATTGGTTGGTTCGAAGGTGGTCACGGTTATGATCGACTCGAACCCGATGTGGAATCTTTGAAAAAACTCGTCCGAGTTTTCGCGGATGCCGGGGCTGATCTGGAACACGCCCTCGTGCAAAAATATGACCAAGTAAGCAACCAGCGTCGTGCCCTGAAAGCCATCCTACAGAGCGGCGCTAACCCCAATGCTACCGATGAACAGGGTGACAGCTCCCTCATGCTTTTTATCGCCTCCGACAAAGCTACTGTGGGAGATGTCGCCGCTTTTCTCGATGCCGGGGCGGACGTGTCACACAAAAACAAGGCCGGCAAGACCGCCCTGCAGATTGCCAAGGAGAAGAAGCTGGACGATATCGTCAAGGTCCTCGAAAAGCACGGCGCGAAAGAGTGAGGAGAACCTTGACCTCTACTTCTCATGGCCGCAGGGTGCTGAGCGGCACGACGAGCACGCCGTCGTCGCGGCGGTAGGCGTAGGTACCCACGCCGATGAGAACCATCAGGAAGGAGGGAGCGGGGGCATGCTTGGTATCTATCTTCTCAGCGAATCTAATCAGGGTCTTCGCCGCCACCTCAGCCTCACTCGCACTCCCTGCCGCACTACTCGCACTCCCACGCGCACCCTCCGCATCCCTCGCCGCATCCGCAGCACTCCCAGCAGCCGCCTCCTCACTCGCACCAGCAGCCTCAGCCGCCTCCTGCGCCCGCGCAGAAAGCCCACGCACCTCCTCCTGCGCCTCCTGCACAATATCCCGGCACTTCTCCGCCACAGCCTCCGCCGCCTTCGCCACAATCTCACTCGCCTTCGCCGCCGCCTCACTCCCCTCCGCCCTCTCCGCCGCCGCCTCCGCCATCTCCGCACGGCTCGCCACAAAACCATTGATAACCACATACGCCTTAATCGTCCCCTCTTGCCCAGCGCTCACCCTCACATTCATCTCCCTCTTCCCCTGCGGCGGCTTCGCCACCTCCGCCCACTTCTTCTGCACACTCGCCTCCACCGTGATCGCACCGGTCACCAGCCTCTGCCTCCCCGCATCACTCCACTCACCCCATATCTCATACACATACCTCCCCGGCTTCAAATCACTCGGAAAAGTTATTACCTTCTTATCTATCGTCGGCAAATCCTCCACCTCTATATCCCACCTCTCATCCCCCCTTATCCCAGCCACCGTCCCGCTCAGCATCCCCACACCTAGCGGTATCGTCTCCTTCCCTGCCCAATCCGTCAAATGAAACAAATAATCAGTCGGCTCCCCCTCGACAAAATCAAAATTTAGCCCTGCGGCATGTGCATTTAAATCCATACCTACCATTCTCACCCCTCTCACCATCCCCCTCAACTCTCCCTCCGTACCATAATACGAATTACGAATTACGAATTGGCCAAGCCATGGACACAGCTTTGCCTCATTCGCAACCCTTTCGAACCAACAACCTCCCATGATTTCCCCACCACCTCAGCTAAAGCTTCGCATCCCCGCGAGCCGGAGGCGAGCCAAATTTCTAAATCGTAAATCGTAAATCGTAAATAACCAACAGCTTATGCTACATGATGTGCCGTTGACTACCATTTGGATCGCTTTTTCTTGGGACGTATGTGCCCTGGGCTCCGTGCTTGCCAATTTGCAGACACGGTGTATAATGGCGGCGGATGAAGTCATTTTTTGGAGCGTTGTTTCTGATGATTACGGGGGGCGCCGTCGTCATCACGATGGTGTATCACACTTCCGTCAATGCCGAGCTTCGCTTTGAGCCGCGCGATTCTCACGAAGAATACATCAATACACGCCGCTCTTTTAGACCGCGCCGTACTCAAAGTACACCGACTCCACCGGTCAAAGAAATCAAACTTCCTGACGACGACACAGCGGAGGAGGTAACCCCGTGAGCGATCCTCGACACCCGGTCATTGGCTATACCCTGGGCGATCAAGCCGGCATTGGACCGGAGATGATGCAAATCGCCCTGCGCGAGATGGAGGGACAGCCCGTGCGTTTCCTGTGCATGGGCGAGCGTATTGCCTGCACACCGGGCATCCCTACCCCGGAGACAGCTCAGGCCGCCTGGCGTCAACTCGAACGCGCAGCCGAAGCTCTGCGCAGCGGAGAAATCGATGCGGTGGTAACCGCTCCCATCTGCAAACAGACCCTCCAGGAAATCGGCTTTCCTTACCCCGGTCAGACGGAGTTTTTTGCGGAGCGACTCGGTGCAAAACGGTATGCAATGTGCCTGTCCGGGCCGCATCTGACAGTCGCCCTCTGCACCACCCATGTGGCACTGAGGGACGTACCGGGAATGCTCACCACATCCCAAATTGTGAACGTGGGTGAGCTGCTGGCGGAGTACCTGCAACGACTCGGACACACATGTCCGCGCATCGCCGTGGCCGGATTGAACCCGCACAATGGCGAAGCCGGAGCCTTCGGAGATGAAGAAAGCCGTATCATAGCTCCGGCCGTGGAGGAATTGCAACGCCGGCTGCCGTACGCCCGCATCTGCGGCCCCTGCGTGCCGGACGGCGTGTACCGCGATGCCGCTCACGGGGAGTATGACGGCATCGTGGCGCCTTACCACGACCAGGCGCTTATCCCGCTCAAGCTGCTGGACTTTGACAGAGGTGTGAATATCACCTTGGGATTGCCACGGTTGCGGATCAGTCCGGATCACGGCACGGCTTTCTCACTGGCGGGTAAAGGCCAAGCCGACCCGGGCAGCACCATTCAGGCCTTTCGCCTCGCCTTGCGCTACGTCCGCTCAGCAGCAGCCGAAGCTTGATTCTCCGCCCAGCATCTCCTCGATGCGAAGCAGCTCATTGTACTTGGCAAGCCGGTCGGAGCGTGAAAGCGAACCGGCTTTGATGAATCCCGCCCCGGCGCCCACTGCGAGATCGGCGATGAATGAATCCTCCGTCTCCCCACTGCGGTGGGAAACAATGGTGGCATAGGCATGCGAGGATGCCAGACGCAGCGTATGGAGCGTCTCTGTGAGCGTGCCAATTTGATTCGGCTTAATGAGCACAGCATTGGCAACCCCTTGCAAAAAGCCCCTCCTCAATATGCGCGGATTCGTGACAAAAAGATCATCCCCGACCAGCATGCATTGCTTCCCCAATGCGAGGGTGAGCTCTTGCCAGCCGGTCCAATCGGACTCTGCGCAGCCATCCTCAATGGAAATGACAGGATAGCCGGCGATGAGCTGTGTGTACTGCTCGATCAAATCATGTGCAGACACAGAGCCGCCGCCGCTCTTGCGCAGGGTGTACATGCAGGTTTCCGGGTCGTAAAATTCACTGGCGGCTACATCCAGCGCGAGGAAAACATCCTCCCCCGGGCGATAGCCGGCGCGGCAAATAGCGGTCAGGATGGCGTCCAACGCAGCCTGCACGCCGGTCAACGGAGGCGCATACCCTCCCTCATCACCCACAGCGGTACTCATACCTTTAGTGTGCAACACCTCGCCCAAAGCGTGGAAAATTTCACTGCCGCATCGCAACGCCTCGTGAAAATTAGACAGCCCCTTCGGCACAATCATGAACTCCTGAAAATCGATCGGCGCATCAGAATGAGCGCCGGCATTGATGACATTCATCATGGGCACGGGAAGACTCGTTGCTCCCGGCCCGCCCAAGTAACGGAACAACGGTAAATGCACCGCTTTTGCTGCTGCGCGCGCCACCGCCAGCGACACGGCAAGCATGGCATTCGCACCGAGCTCACTCTTCTGTTCAGTCCCGTCCAGCTGAATCATACGATGGTCGATTTTTTCCTGCTGCAGAGCATCCTCGCCCAACAGAGCGGCAGCTATGGCGCCCTTCACGTGTTCCACGGCGTTGACAACTCCTTTCCCCGAAAAACGCTCACGGTCGCCATCACGCAACTCGTGCGCCTCCTGGCTTCCGGTGGATGCTCCGCTGGGCACCGAAGCGTATGCGCGGACGCCGCCCGCCAAGTGCACCTCCGCCTCCACAGTAGGGTTGCCACGCGAGTCAAGAATCTCGCGAGCCGTCAAGTAGGTAATCTGTGTGCTGCTGCTCATGAGTTCCCAGACTAGCACAGCCTCGGCAAATACGCAAGGGAATGATAACTAATAGTTAGCAATTATGCAGTCTCTCGTTCCTCAGCCGAAATCGGGAACACGTTACGGCTCCAGCGCAGCACCGGCTTTTGCCCGGCGGCGAGAAAAACCTCCACCACATCAAAACGCGCAGGCACGCGACGCCCCAGCAAATAAAACCAGTTGGCAGCTCCGATGCGCAACAGGCGTCGCTTATGGAAATTGATGGCTCGGGCTGGGTCGCCGGAAGCGGGAGCTATAGTACTTTTCACTTCACAAAAAACCAGACAATCCCCATGACGCGCCACAACATCGAGCTCTCCTCGCCTGCCCCAGCGAAAATTGCGCCGCAAAATACGCAGTCCCTGCGAGCGCAGGAAGGACGCGGCCACCAGTTCTGCATAAGCTCCACGGTAACGGGTATCCGGTACGGCTTCAGAACTCCAAGGGCAGCGTAGCCTGTGCAACAGGTGCAAACGAGCGGCGATGATGTGGCGTAATTCCATATTTTTCGATGGCTCTCATGTGCTGTGCGGTGCCATAGCCGGCATTATGATCCCACCCGTACTGCGGAAACTTCTCGTGCAGCTCACGCATGATACGATCACGCGTAACCTTGGCAAGCACACTTGCAGCGGCAATGCTCAGGCAATGCGCATCCCCTTTCACAATGGAGCGCGAGTCGATGGGAAAACCCGGCACCGGCAGCCCGTCGATGAGACAAAAATCCGGAGAGGGGCAAATGCTCTGCGCTGCGCGTGCCATGGCCAAATGCGTGGCTCGAAGGATGTTCAGGCGTTCAATTTCCTCCACCGTGGCTTGGGCGATACCCTTCAGCACATCAGGACTCTGCATGAGCTGCTCGAAAAGCGACTCGCGCTTGCGGGCAGAGAGCTGCTTGGAGTCAGTGAGTCCCGGTAATTCAAAATCCGGGGGCAGGATGACAGCAGCGGCGACCACTGGTCCGGCAAGAGGACCACGCCCAGCCTCATCGATTCCGCACACGCGGCTGTGACCTTCGGCCAAGGCGTTTTTTTCGTACTGCATATCCGGGTGCGTCGGCATGGTCGGTAAGCGAGTCAGCGTTGTTTCTTCTTCCTCTGTGCGGCGACAGTTTTCAGGTGCTCCGGTAGTTCCTGACCGGAGTCTAAGCTGTGCAGGGCCTCAATGTCATCCAAATAGCGGCCGATCGGGGTGGAGGATTCAGGGTTCTGCGTGCGGAGCATGCGCATTGTGTCGGAGTAATGGTCAAAATTAGTGGACAAAACGCGTCCAAGGCGCGTAATTTCATACCAATCCAAATAATCACGCCCGCGAATGGAAGCGTCCATGTATGCACGGCGCAAATCTTGAAGCGGAGCAAGAATTTTGTTGACCTCCTCCTCATTGCGCCCCCTCATCAGCTCCGTGATAGCTCGCTGATACTCAGATATAATCACGCGGTATCCCGGAAAGGCATTCAAACTCAGTTGCGTGAGTCGTGTCATGCAGGGACGCAACTGTTGCTTCCAGTTGGGGAACTTCACCACCTCTGCCAGCTCTCCCAAACTTTTGGAAATGGGCAGACGCGTTTCCTCCTCCATCCCGGTGAACAGCAACGCCTCGGCAAGCCTCTTTTCTGTCTCGATGGGCGTGAGCATATCCATGGCACTGGGCTGAGCGAGAGAAGCCAGCTCCAGCGCCCACCATTTACTAAAGTTCGTTTTGTTCAAATTCAACTCGTGGAAATAGGTGGCAATAATCTCCTTGGAGCTACCCTCCTGGATGAGCGCCTCTGACAACAAAGCTCGCATGCGCCCCGCACCATCATCTTGGTTCAGCAATCCCATGATGAGCACCCCGCAGGACACCTCATAAACCTGCCGCGAGCCCGCATCCAGCATCTCCGGGCTTTGAGTGTTCACAATGTCCTCAGGCGTCATCATCTCCGCCTTATTGAATAGTCTTTGGTACAGGCGCCGATCAATGCGCCCGGCGCGCCACAAAAGAGCCTGCTGCACACCTGTAAGCAACCAGGGAGGAATCTCCACATGATCCGGCAGAGCATTCACCTGCATGTCGCGTAAGGCATATTCATAAAGGAGCATGCTTACAATAGCCTCATCCATGCGCTCCACATCAACCCCACCACCCGCATAAATGCGGATTTGCAAATTCGGTTCACTGCCGATAATGCGCACACGGGTTCGCACCGGATTGGGACGCGCCGGATCCCCCGTACTCCCCCACAGACGGATGGATATGCTGTATTTCCACTTATCATCCATGCCGAGCAGGCGGTTGAAACGCTTGCGCATATCATCGGCGTGTGTCGCAATAGCCCCCATGCGCAAAATATCTCCGCCGCTCACGGAAAACATGCGCGACTGGGACACAACGTGCTTGTCTTCCACGACATACTCTACAGGACGTGTGTCTGTCTGCGCAGCAGAGTCCTCCTGTTCCGAGGCGGGGGGTATATCAATAAGCCAATCCGGCAGGGCATCTACCTCCGGTTGATCCTCTAATTTTTCCGGAGTCATGTTCGGATCCCCCGTCTCCACAATCGTAGAGTCCTCCTCTTGGGCGACCGCAACGGACGCCAGCAGCAGGCCAACAATTCCTGGATAAACACCCCTCAACACAAGCGAATCCTACCAAAATTCAGCCACTTTAGCAATACGGGAATTTTTCTAAACTGCATCCTATCCGCCCAAAAAAAAGCAATCCACTCACGATAATCCATTTACGATTCCATCTCAGCTAAAGCTTCGCAGTTCCGCGAGCCGGCGGCTCGCCAAATTTCTAAATCGTAAATCGAAAATCGTAAATGTTTTGCGTTTTATCGCTCGTTACATCAGAAACGAAAATCTACCTCGCCCGCCACGTAAAAACCGGGGTGATAATGGCGAGTCTCTATAGCATCGCGCCCCAGACTGCGACGGCAATATTCAGCCGTGGTCGCCAAGGTGGCGCCTATCGCCAAATTCAGCATTCGCTTACTCTTGCCCGGGGCGGAAAAATCATACTCCGCAAGACCGGACAACGCAAGGGAACGCACGCGGAAAATACGCTGTCCCCGCGAGCTTGACACCATCCACGCTCCCCCTTCATTGCTGATTGCCGGGCCAACTTGCAACCTTTCATTTACCTTGTAAAGAGCCGCTAACTGGTACCCTCGCATCCGCACCATCCAATCCGGAGTCGGCTGCCAACGGAAAGCTATGTAGGGCACCACCACGTAGTCTGCAAACCGCGGCGAAGCTGCCAGGCCAACGGAATAGGATAGTTTCTCGTCCTTCTTCACCGAATATTCAGCAGCCAATGCCAAATCCCATGCATGAGCAGAACTCACCACATCCCCGGCATAGCGGGGCATCGCGGTTACCATCAGCCGATTTCCATTCTCTAACGGACGTATCAACGAAATGGGAAGAGAAAAAACCATCAATTCATCGCGTCTCAAGTTCAGTTCCCCTCCCACATCCATAATCGTCGCGCTGATATTCGCTTGCACATTGTAGTACCACTTCCCGACATGGCTACGCCTCCCGTCCGCAAAAGGCACATTCACGGTATAATCCTGCAATCCTAAGTGAGACCCACCATGCCGCTCACCCATCCGGCTGATATAGGAAACTTTCGCGTAACTGGGCAATATGGCCGTCTCCGGCATCCGCAGAGTCCACAAATCCTCGCGCCCTTCTCCTGTGTTAGCAAGCAGCAACAAAACTAACAGGATCTTCTTTGACAACAGGAGAATAAGCAGCCATCGTTTCATGGCGGGATGTTATCACATATTTCTGCCAAACGCAAGAGCATTCAAGCAACCGCATTAAAAAATGCGGTTGCTTTGGACAACGATGGCAAACAGAGTTTGCCTATGTACGATTTGGAAAATTCCCGCGCCTGCGCGCGAAAGTGGCCGGCGGCGGCAATGCCGCTTTTTTTCCCCCCCTTCGAACCACCCCCAAGCATTGTTTTACCTATCGCCTCCGTTCTCGCTCCGCATTTCCCGCGCCTCCGGCGCGCTAAATTCCCAAATCGTACATCGTCCATCGTACATCGTCCATCGTACATCAAATGTCCCAGCTATCGAGCCATTTGAAGGAGACAATGCGCAGCTTGCGACCCATGATCCGGTTCACCTCTGTGAGGGAATCAATGGGGCGAGTCGAGCCACTCGAGCCCTGCGTAGAGGGATCGTAGCTTCCTTCTTCCGGTGAATTGGTGGGATCCACGAAATCAATGGTACGTTGCACCACGGCCTCGCACCATGCTTGGGCGAGGATGGCGCGTCGGGCATTGCGCACGCAACCATAGGCGCGCACGAGGAAGGTGTCATCACGCACCGTCAAAATATTTCCGAGAGATGCCAGTACATCACTCTGTATGAGGTAGCCGGGCGCCGCCGTGTACATGGAGCCCTCCTCAGCGCGGGGGAACTTGTAGAAGTCACCGGCAAGCGGGGTAACGCGGAAATCGGCAAGGTTAAAACGTTCGTTGATGTCAGTAGCGTCAATAGCTGCTTGCAGAGCACCAGCGAGTGCCGCATCCGATCCACCATCCAAGCGACGATTGATGAAATCTGCCATGTTCAGGAACGGTCCGCGCTCGCGCACCTTCTTCACAATCTCACGCGCCAGTTGGCGGATGGAGTCCGGCGTCAACGAACGCACATCTCCCCACGCCGTGGCCATCTGCATACTGGGACGCAAGAATGCTGCACCAAGCAGCACATTGTAATCGCTGCGCATATCCATGCTGCGGTCAGCCGTGGATACCCCAAAGCGCGAGAAGAGTACGTTTTCCTTCGGTGAATGTTCTACGGCGTGCAACGTGCCCTGCGTGTTACTCACTAATTCGCGCTTAGCAAGTCCCATCAGTGTGGCCGCCCAAGCATCCTCCGACACCGAGTTCACGTTAAATCCGCCCTCCACCATCAAATAACTCGCGATACGCTTCCACCCGTCGTCTGCCATGATGCGCTCAATAATCTGTTGCTGGTTGGTAGAAGTGTGAGCCAGCTTATAGCGTGACACAGGAAGATCCTCTTCTCCACTGACAAACGCCGTCAGCGTGTCACGCGCAGGAATACGGCGACTCATCGAGGGCATGTCGGAAAGCGAGGAGCAGAACCAGCGATCCCACAGCGCATCATTGATGATAAAGCCGTGGTCAAAAAAGTCAGAGAAGAGCTGTCCATTCTTCGAAATGGAGGAATTGATCTTGGTCTGGTGGAAAGCATACACATCGTCCGAAGGGATGGCGGGATCTGCAAATGAATTGCCGATTCCAACTCCAGGTACACCCGCCTGGTATTGCATGCGCCGCATCTGCGAAAGCGCCCTTTCGTCAGTGAAATCATCCTCGCCAAACCAACCGGGCTTCAGACGCATTCCCGCAAAACCTGCCAGCGAAAATGGCGGATGCACGGGCAACTCCAGCACCGAAATGAAGGAAACCGCCTCACCGCCTCCTGTTGCAACGGTCTGCAAACCATAGATGCCGTTTTTGCTGTTCACCATGTCCAAGGCAGTGGCATCAGTCAGTTTGTAGGCGACCATTTGGAAGGGGTGATACTGACGCTGCTGCTCATCCGGCTTGTACAACGCACCTCCACCCATTGCCGGACTGGAATGCAGCCAGCTCTTCGTGCGGTAATCCTTTCCCCGGAACAATCTGACAGCATTCAACATATTTTTGTTGAATGATTTGGGTGCGATACCAACAGCCGCATAATATTGCGGCGGGTTATTCTTTTCCGGGTCAAACATACTCGATGAATAGGTCGGCATTTCGTTGTCTCCACCCATAAAAGTGAGAGACTCAACGCTATCATCGTCATAGTCATACCAGCCCATGCCGAAATAATATGGCGAAATTCCTTCTGCACCGGGATAGCAGTTCACCATAGCTGTCTTGTACGCATCGTTGGAATTGCTTGTCGTCACCTGCTCCCCCCCCTTTCTGGTATCAATTCCATTGTAACCATGGGGATAAACAATTGCTTCACGCGATCTTGGTCCTAAATCCATACCTCCGGTATCGTGCAGGTAGGACAGGCCCGCATCCCTGCTCAATTTTCCCAAGTAATTACTCAATTCGGTTCCTCCCAAGTTTCCGTTAGCCCGTTCACGAGCATTATACGCGTCCCTCGTCTCAAAAGCCACCTGCGCTTTCCATTGACCGCTGTACTTGGCGATCTCAGCATGCGCTGACCATGCAATGAAGTAATTGTACAGGTACCCGACCTGATCTCCTTGCACAAAAGGGACTTCCTGCGGGTGTCCGTTGTCTTCGAATGGTTGCCCAGTGACGGAGGACAGATTGTCTACCCCGTTCGACATACTAAAGAGAAGTATTTCCCCCGGTTCAAAGACGATTTCTTGCTGCTGGTTGCTCTTAGAATAAATGAGATAATTTCCCCAATCATTGGCTAGGCACATTTGCGGGTAAACGATGAACTGATACCCATCGTTCCAACTCCCCGGCGCCTCAAATGCACCTCCATACTGTGCCGGTTGCAGCATCAATTCACGACGCCATGGCCACCACTCAACCTTGCCAGCACCTTCGAAGTTCTGACTCGTATACAGGTTAAATGTGAGGGGAATTGTGCGGTACGGGAGCGAGAACATCCAGAGTTTTTTAGGACCCACCCGCATCTGCACATTGTAGGGATTCCACCACAGAGAAACCGGCGCATAAGCTATCCCTAACGCGTGATAAACACCCGAAGGATAGTTTGATTGCGGCAGAGTTACTTCAAGTCCGACCTTTGAAACGAAGGACAAGAGAAGGGGAACGCGAGCATAACCGGCCTTTTGGTCACCATCGCGAGCTCGATCGCTAAAGTAGGTAACGTCATATGATCTACCATTGACAGCCCCCTTACTCGCTGTGACGAGATCCCCAACCATGCGGGAGTAGGAATTGGCGACGTTGCCCATGAGGCGAGAGCTCTCAAAGTCCTCATTCCTACCGGAGCCATCAGGCCACATGTTGTAGTAAGCGTGCATCACCTGCCAGGAACC
>CANQSS010000015.1 GCA_947626545.1 uncultured Akkermansia sp.
AACGGGAAAAACGACTCAATCGCTCGCCGAGTGCGTTCTGCGTGGCCTTCGGGTCCATAAAGAAATTCCCAAGGATCGCTGTGTGCATATATCTTCATTCCCACATGATAACTGTTCGCCTTCCTTATGTCAACTTAGAAGACCATAGCAAACGCATTCGGAAATGCGTTTGCCTGTGTACGATGTACGATTTGGGAAGTGAGCGCGCCTGCAGCGCGGGGATGCAGAGGCAGTGGCAAAAGGAGGCTTTGTTTCCGTCGTCCTTTTTCCGTGAAACGCGTGGAAGATGGGTTGAATGGATATGGAGAAATCATATTGGAACATAGGTGGGGAGAAGGTGCTGAGCGTAATTTTTTGCGTCATACAAGTAGAAATGTTGTTGACAGAGACGTCTAAGAGGGTAACATGTCCGCACGCAGGTCGACCCCCTTGACAAAGCGGCTAGTGGGTGGACTATACACACGATTCCAGCATCATGTCAAAAAAGCCTCAAACTTCCCCCAGGAAAACCAGCAAGCAACAGCCGAAAGCAACGGCGGTCAAGAAACCGGCTGCCAAGGCAAGAGTAACGAAACTGGTGAACGAGAAGGCAGCGACGAAGAGTTCGGTGGTTTCCCGAAAGGCGGTCGCCAAGAAAGTGGCAGATACAGCTGCCAAGAAGCCAGTGGCAAAAAAGGTGCAACCTCAAAAACCACATTCGAAACCGGCGACCAAAGGAGCTGCGGTGAGGAAAGTGAGCCAACCCAAGTCAACGGTGAAGAGGAAGGAACCTGTCCGAAAAGGCGCCGCTGAGCCGGTGACAAAAAAGGTGGAAGTTGTGAAAAAGGCGCTTCCGTCGAAAAAGTCGGTGGCGACTAAGAAATCGGATTCGCGTAAAAAATCTGTCTCTGAGAAGTCGGTTGCGTTGAAAGCGAAGGCGGGAACAAAGTCGCAGAAAATAGTTGAGAAAAAGAAAGTCGACGGCAAGACGCCAGCGAAAAAAACAGAGGTCAAAAAGTCGACTCTCCAAAAAGTTGAATCTAAGAAAGCGACATCTATGGGAACACCTGCCAAAAAAGCCATTGTGCAGAAGGCGGCGTCTTCCCAGAAGGCACCTGCTGGAATCGACAGCACGAAAGCGAAGAAGGAGACCGCAAAGAAAAAAGCGGAAGACACCACGAAGTCCCAGTTCGTACACAAAAATGGAGCACGGAGAGACCGTGGGAGTGTGGGGCGTGGGACGCGCAAAACCGTAAATGTGAAAGTGACGGCGGCTCTTTTGCAGGAATACTTCCCTGATGATTTGACACTGAAGAATGCATTTAAGAACTTGGTGTCACTCGCCAAGAAAAACGGCGGGTATGTGACGGACGATGACATCATATCCTCGCTTCCGTCAGATGGATTTGAGGAGCAGGATACGGAACGCTTATTTGAGCGTCTGCATTCGTGCGGCATTGACGTATTAGAGGAACCAGCGGGAGTGGGAACACTCACGGTAGATGAATTGAGAGCTTACGCTGACGGTGGGCACGGGCACATCACCGAAAATCCTGTGGTTCAAGAGCGCTTGCGACAACTGGTATTGCAAGCCAATGACCAAGGATTCCTGACATACGATGACATCAACGACGTGCTTCCCGCCTCAATCATTGATCCAGAGGATCATGAAAAGATCATGGAGTGCTTGCGCAGCATGAACTTCAAAATTATTGATTCCTCAGAAATGGGCGATGTGTCCACTCCGGCGCAGGAGGATACCCCTCAGGAGCAGGACGAGAGCGAAAAAATGGCGGATTTGGATGATCCAGTGCGCATGTACCTCAAGCAAATGGGGCAGAAAGAACTTCTGAAGCGTGATGAAGAGGTTCAGCTTTCGCGCCGCATTGATCAGGCCGAATCCGCCTTACAGAAAAATTTGCACCAACTCGGCGTCGTGGCTTCCTATTATCGTGAACTTGCCGTTAAGCTTCTCCAAAATAAGGAGCGCTTCGATCGTGTTGTAGTTGATAAAAATATCGACCATCGCGAACAGTATTTTCGCACTCTGCAAGCAGCTCTCAACAAACTGCAAGAGCTCTACGAGGCTGCCAATCTCTCATACGGACGCTTGCGTAAGGCGCGTCGCCGTCACCGCGGTGTAGATACCGCGCAGCTGGAATTTAAGGCGTACATCGCCAAGCTTCATGAACTCTACAAGAAATTTTCATTCAAATCGAAAATATACGAAGACTTTGTGGAGTACCTCAAAGAGATACGCCAGCGTATTCTCAAGCTGCGGCGACAGCCTCAAACTGAGCAAGACAAATCGGATTATGCGGACAAGTTAAACGAGTTGGAAATGCAGCTTTGGATGCCTATCGACGAGTTTTTGGAACATTATCAGGTGATGCGCTCCCACATGAAGCAGGCCAAGGAGTCCAAGAGCGAAATGATTGAAGCTAACTTGCGTCTTGTCATTTCCATTGCGAAGAAGTATACCAATCGCGGACTCGCGTTTCTGGATCTCATTCAGGAAGGCAACATGGGACTCATGAAAGCCGTTGAAAAGTTCGAGTACCGCCGCGGCTACAAATTCTCCACCTATGCCACGTGGTGGATTCGCCAAGCCATCACTCGATCCATAGCTGATCAAGCGCGTACAATCCGCATCCCGGTGCACATGATTGAGACCATCAACAAGCTCATGCGCGTGCAGAAAAAGTTGGTGCAGGATTTGGGGCGTGAACCCACTCCGGAGGAGATATCCGCCCAGTGCAATATGTCTGTGGAGCGAGTGCGCAGCGTGCTGAAGATGGCGCAGCAACCCATTTCCATGCAGCAGCCTGTGGGCGATTCGGATGACACATCATTCGGCGACTTCTTGGAAGACAAGACAGCGGAGAATCCTATGGACGGCGCCGCTTTTAACTCCCTGCGGGAAAAGCTAACCGTAGTGCTCAACACGCTCAATGAACGTGAGCGAGCTGTTATTGAGCAGCGTTTTGGGCTGCGTGATGGCAACCCGCGCACGTTGGAAGAAGTGGGACGTCAGTTTAACGTCACTCGCGAGCGCATCCGCCAGATTGAGGCGAAAGCATTACGCAAACTGAGGCATCCGTCGCGTATTCAGAAAATCAAAGGATTCCTCGATACAACGAATTCGTGACGACGCAAGAAGAGGCGAACGCATTAGGAAATGCGTTTGACCTGCGACGCAGTATTGTATTTTTGAGCGATCATGGTAGGATAGCTGCATGCAGGGAAGGTTTGCCATGGTATCGCTCGGGTGCGCCAAAAATTTGGTGGACTCCGAGGTAATGACGGATGAGCTGATGCGTGTCGGCTACCGCAAGGTGACACCGCCGCACGCCGACGTGGTGGTGATAAACACGTGCGCTTTCATTGACCCCGCCAAGCAGGAGGCCATAGACACCATCTTTGGTTTCACCCGGGCGCGTGCGCAGGGGAAGGCTCCCGCCGGGCAGAAAATTTTGGTGGCCGGGTGTATGGCGCAGCGGTATGCGGATAAACTGGTGAAACTCATGCCGGAAGTGGACGCGTTTGTGGGCGTGGATCAAGTTGGGCAGATTGGGCAAATTGTGCAGACAGTGCTCGCCGGCGACGGACCGAAAGTGTACCGCAGCAAAGTATCCACCGTGGTGCCGGATTTCAAAGCAACGCGTTTTCGTTTCACCCCCAAGCACCTGGCGTATGTTAAAATCGCGGAGGGATGCAATCATGCGTGTGCTTATTGCGCGATACCGCGCATCCGCGGGGGATTTCGGAGTCGACCCATGACCAATGTGTTGCGGGAAATCGAGGCGTTGGCGCGCGGGGGAGTCAAGGAAGTGAACCTCATCGCTCAGGATACGACTTTTTACGGATTGGACCGCCCGGCGAGCGGTGACACCTTGGCAAAATTACTGCGCGCCGCAAATAGAATACCGGGTGATTTTAACCTGCGCGTACTCTACACGCATCCGGCGCATTGGGATGAAGAGCTTATCGCCGCTTTTGCCGAGTGCGAGAAGGTGCTCAAGTACGTCGATATCCCCCTCCAGCACATAGCAGATCATATCCTTGCCGAACAGCGGCGCCGAACAAATGGGAACGACATACGCCGCTTGCTTACTCGTCTTCGCGAAGCAGTGCCGGGCATTGGTCTGCGTTCCACCTTCATCAGCGGGTTGCCCGGTGAAACAAAGCAGGATCACGCCGAATTGTGTGAATTTGTGCGTGAGTTCCGTTTCGAGCGCGCCGGTGTATTCCCGTACTCGCGCGAGGAAGGAACACTTGCCGCCCGCATGAAAAACCAAGTACATCACGCCGTCCGAAAACGCCGCGCCAATGAGCTCAACATGATACTTGCGGGCATTGCGGATGAAATAGGCAGCTCTTGTGTGGGGCGGCAGATGCGCGTGCTTGTGGATTCTCCCGGTATCGCGCGCGGCGCGTGGGATGCGCCGGATGTGGACGGTGCGGTGCATGTGGATGAGACCCTGCCGGTTGGTGAATTCGCCACCGTGCGCATCACTGATTCCATAGCCTACGAGCTTTTTGCGGAAGGAAATTCTGCGCCGTAATCTCCATTTTCCATGCGCTACAAGGCCGAGCAGCAAGATCCGACCGCCTTCCGTAATCCACGCAGGGATGTGGAAAGACCGTATGTGCAGGCGCAGCCCCAAGTTCGGTTGCGCTCACGCTTGGAGGATGATACGTCCGCGGCGCCGGAGGAAACCGAGGGATTCGGTTCGCCCCTGCCGGAACGTCAATACACCCGCCACGAGAGCGATGTCAACCCATTGGATGACTTTCGCCACCCTCCCAAGCAAGGGATGAGCGTGTGGAAGGCGCTTTGGCTACTCTTCAGCTTCCCGTTTCGACTCGTCTATTTTCTGACACGTGCATTACCGAAACTGGTGCGAGTGATCATCAGTTTCTCCTTCGTAGGCTTCGTGTTCATGGCTATTATCGCGGTTGTGTACGGTATCAAGGCCGAGCGTTACGACATCACCCAGATTCTCCGCATGCCCGAGCGTACGATTGTGCTAGACCGCAAAGGCAACGAAATCGGCACCCTGCATGGCGAAAATCGGCGCAGCATCGAGAACTTGGAAACCGAGGTACCGCCCTATTTCATCCAAGCGCTCATCATGCAGGAGGACCGATCCTTTTGGAAACACGGCGGCATTGATCCACGTGGCTTGATGCGCGCCGTGGCGCAGATTTTCAAGCATCATCGCACCACGCAAGGCGCTTCTACCCTCACCATGCAGCTTGCAAAAAACACCTACAACCACCGCGAACGCACCATGGATGCGAAGCTCACGGAAATGGCGCTTGCTCGTCGCATGGAGGCAACCTACGACAAAAAAACCATCCTCACCTGCTACATTAACCGGGTCTTTTGGGGACACACTTTTCTGGGCCTCAAGCAGGCAGCCAAGGGCTATTTCAACAAGCAGCCGCGCGAACTCACGATCGGTGAATCGGCCATGCTTGCAGGCATCGTATGCAGTCCGAATGAGTTTTCACCCTATCGCAATCCCAGCTCCGCGAAAGTGCAGCGCGACAAGGTACTCAAGCTGTTGGTGGAGCATGGGCACATCACGCGCAATCAATACCATGCCGCTCTGGCTGAGCCTATCGTCACGGCAAAGCCGCCGCTGCGAGGTATGGAGAATTACTCATTAGATCTAGTACGCAGTGAGGTAGATCACATTCTGGATATGCTCGACTCTTCTCAACGCCACGTGAAAGAAGATGCCACCTACTCCGGAGGTTTGGTCGTGCGCACTACACTGGATGTTGATTTGCAGGACGACGTGATGCGTGAGCTCGACACACGCCTCGTTGACATGTTCGAGAAACGCCGGGGCTGGCCCCACCAGACGCGTGCGCAGTTCCAAGCCGCTATCGCCAACCTTTCTCCCGAAGAAGCTGACAAGGCACGGCCGAAGTACATTCAGGCCGCCTGTGTTGTCATCGACAATGCGACGGGGGCGTTGTTGGCTGTGGTCGGTGGACGCGACAGCAAGGAATCGCCACTCAACCGCGCCGTGCAGAGTCGCCGCCAAGTGGGATCCATCTTTAAGCCCATCGTATATGCTACCTTCTTTGAACGCGGCGGCGGGCCCCAGAGCATGGTATCGGACGACCGCATCCAGCCGGGAGAGATCGCGGGGGCGCGACGCTGGTATCCCGGCAATTCGGATGGTCGGTTTACCGGGGTACACCCGGCCAGCTGGGGACTGCTCAAGAGTCGAAACACCATGTCGGTGCGCGTGGGTAACCGTGCCGGGTTGGACAACGTGATCAGTACGGGGCTCATGGCCGGTTTCCCGAAAACAGCAAAGAAACCCGGACCTACGATATACTTAGGCACATGGGAAGCTTCACCGTTGGAGGTAGCATCGGCCTACACCATGTTTGCCAATGGAGGTGTGCGACCTTCGCCCTGCATCATCCAGAGCATCACTGACTCGGATGGTCACGTACTGTGGCGCAACCCCGCTACCGTGCGCCGCGTACTCTCCACGCGCTCGTCCAACGCCATTTCCGGTATTCTCCAGCAGATCACGAAGCCTGGTGGTACGGCAGCGGGAGTGCAGCGCATGGGATTCAAGTTTCCCTGTGGCGGCAAGACAGGAACTACCAATGCTTATCGCAATGCATGGTTCTGTGGCTTTACTTCTGATCTGACTGCTGCGGTGTGGGTGGGATTTGACCGTCCTGTCACCATCGCCGACAAAGCGTATGGTGGCACTGTGGCGCTGCCGCTGTGGGTGGGAATCATGCAAAGAGCAGCTGCGCGCGGCTACGCCATGGGCAATATCCGCACCTCCCCCGCCGGTGCCAGAAAACAGGGCATCCGCCTCTGCCGCGATACTGGCATGGTGGCTCACTCCGGCTGTGAGTACCAAGGCTCTGCCTACACGGAGACAATGACCGACTTTACCAAACCGCGTCCGCTCTGCATGAAGCACGATCCCTTGGCGGATGATGCCGATGATTCTTTGCCCGATGACGCTCCCGCCGAGGATCCGGACAATCTGCCGGATGAAGATGTAGCCGAAGAAGTGGATTGATGGGAAAAGATCCAGCAAGAATCGGAACAAACCAAGGCATACGCATTAGAAAATGCGTATGCCTATGTACGACGGAGGCACCTAGCGGTGCCTATGTACGATGTACGATGTACGACGTACGATTTGGGAAGTGAGCGCGCGGGGCGCGGGAAAACGTCCGGCGGCGGTAAGTGCGTGTTGTAAATTTTAAATCGCGAATAACCAACGGTTTATGTTGCATAATGTGCCATTGACTACCATTGGGGGCGCTTTTTCTTGGGATGGATGTGGCAGCAAAGACTGTACATTGCACCGCGAAACAGGTATAGTAGCAGCATCGTTCAGCTATGGCCAAGCCGTATAAAACTTTCCGTGAACAGGCGCACATTTTAGTGACTCGTGGTATGCAGAGCTCTCGTGGATTGAGCACTGACGAACTGGAGGATGAAATTGAGAGCAAACTACGATACATCAATTACTATCGCATCTCTGCCTACTGGACCTCTTTTCTTGAGACAGTCGAAAATGCAGATAGCACTGCGAGCCCGCGTTTCCGTCCCGGCACATGCTGGGAGACAGTGCTCGTTCTCTACAACTTTGACCGTGATCTTCGTGAGCTTCTCTTCGGCGCTATTTCAAGAATGGAGCTTGCACTGCGTACGCAAGTTGCTCATCAATGGTCGCTCTACACCCATTCCAGCACCCCCCAAGCTAGCAAAAGTGGAATGCGCTCCTCTTTCCTCGAAGTTCCGGAAGGTGCTACTGATTCCGCTTCCCCTCAGGAGAAATTTATGGTGCGCATCGCCGATAATTTTCGCAAAGATCGACCACTATATGCCGCTTGGGATGAGGAAATCAAACGGGGCGCAACGATTGAGACGATACCGGTGTGGAGTTTTGTGGAGTTTGCCAATTTTGGTCATTTGAATGAGTTGTTGCAAAGCGCTTTGGAGCCGGAGTTGGTGCAGCGTATCGCGGAGGCCATGCAATTTGACAGCGTGGAGTACTTCCTTTTCGGCATCTCCCTGCTCTCGCAAATCCGCAACGCCTGCGCCCATCAATTCCGCGTTTGGAACAGTCATTGGTTCTCCCCGAAATTTCAGGATGCACCGGAGGCTGTTCGCATAGAGTTGAATCGTCTCGCCGTTCCGAGTAAAACTGCTGCCGCGCTCATCTTTTGTTGCCGCATGCTGCGTGCGGTTGATCCCGACAATCGATGGAAGGATCGCCTCCTGCTCTCCTATAAAGCAGCCTCAGCGGCTGTGCCAACCCTATCCCGTGACTTGGGCTTCTTTTCCCCTGCCTGGTACGAGGACCCTCGCTGGAATCTTATGTAGTGCGCTTGAAGCTTCTTCTTTTGGAATATGCCAATCAAGGCAACTGCATTAGAAGTGCGGTTGCCTATGTACGACGTATGATGTACGATTTGGGAAGTTCGCGCGCGTTGCGCGGGGATGCGGCGAACGAAAGAATTGCTTATGATGACCGGTTGTTGTGATGATTTTTGATTCGTATAAACAATGATATCAGTTAATAAGAGTACTTTTTCCGTTGATGAACTTCCCCCAAATGCGTTTGCCCTGCATGCCAATCTAGGTGTTTGTCAGAGCAGGGACAATGTGGTAGTCTTTTAGGCATGGTACGGGGAAAACTCATCGTATTTGAAGGGGTGGATGGCACCGGGAAGTCCACGCAGGTGGGTCTGCTGAAGCATTACCTGGAAGAGCAGGGAAGGGAGGTGGTGACAAGCTTTGAGCCGACGCACGGCGAGTGGGGGAGGCGAGTGAGGGCAGCTGCGGCGTCCGGGCAACGCCTCGAGGTGCATAAGGAAGTAGAGTACCTGCTGCGTGACAGGCGTGAGCACGTGCAGCAAGTGATCTTGCCTGCCCTGACTGAGGGTAAATGGGTGCTGCTGGATCGTTATTACCCGTCCATGATGGCCTACCAAGGCGCAACGGGAGAGGATGTAGAAGAGATACGGCGTCTCAATGAAACTTTTGCTCCGGTGCCGGACATGGCAATTTGGCTGGATATTCCGGTGCAGGAGGCGCTGAAGCGCGCGCAGAATCGCGGACGTGAGAGGGATGCCTTTGAGCAGGTAAACTTTTTGCAAGCCGTTGCACGCATCTATGCGGCCATGGACATGCCTTGGTGGCGCCGCATACCGGCCGGTGGCGGAGTCATGGAAACGCAGGCTCTGATTCGACGTGAAATTGTCACGTGCCTGTGACCGCCGAAGGCAGACGGAGTCTGCCCATGTACGATGTTGGATGTGTACGATGTACGATTTGGGGAGTTCGCGCGCGTTGCGCGGGGAGGAGGCGGCTGACACCGCCTATGTATGATTTGAGAAATTCGTGCGCGATGCGCAGATTTTTTTGATGCGTATAAACGATGATATCAGTCAATAAGAGCCTTTTCTCTGCTGATTAATTTTTCTCAAAGGCATTTGTCCTGGCCGCAGGCAGAGGGCGATTGATTCCGCCGTTTTGTTGCTTGATGGTGTTCAGGCGTTGGATGAGTGATCGCACCAGCTCCGGTTGTTCTTGGGCAATATCATGTTGCTCGGCGGGGTCAGTGGAGAGGTCAAAAAGTTGCCAGGAACCGCCGGCGCCGGGCATGAGCTTGTAATGATTGAAGCGAAGAGCCAAATTGACGGCGTGGTTGTGCTCCGGTAGTTCGCTGCGTCCCTGCTTGCTGAGTCCGCAGAGAGCGGGGAGCATGTTCTGGCTGTCACGCATGGAACCCTGCGGAATATCGGAAAAACCAACGAGGCGGGCGAGAGAGCGCGAAAGATCCACCTGGCTGATGAGGGCGGCGGACTTGCCGGGTTGCACGACACCCGACCAGTGAACAATGAAAGGCATGCGTGTACCACCCTCGCGCAGGGTGTATTTCCCACCGGAGTAAGGAGCGGCGGGGTTGTGTCCGGCGCAGTCCCGGGGAGCGCCGTCCAAGTATCCATCTGCTATGACCGGACCATTGTCGCTGGTAAAGATGAGCAGAGTTTCTTCCGGCTTATACCCGGCTTCTGCAAGCGCGTGGCGTACGACACCCAGGCTATTATCCATTTGCACCGTCACATCTCCACGGATGCCCAACTGACTTTTACCGCGCCATCTTGGGTGCGGGTCGCGCGGCACGTGGATGTCATTTGCACAAAAGTAGAGGAAGATGGGACAGCCGGCATTCTTGCGGATGAAGTGCACGGCAGCCTCGTTAAGACGGTCTGCAATCTCTTCGTCTTTCCAAAGGGCAGATTTGCCGCCAGACATGTGACCAATGCGGGAAATGCCGTTGATTACGGTTTTATCGTGCTGTTTATCGGCACTGCGTCCCCAAGGTTTGAGACAGGCAGCCAGCTGCTCCTCGGTCATATCCGCCGCCACCTGTTCGTTGGGAAAGCGGAAAGAGGGTTCATAATTCACGAGGATGGGATCCGCCGCATCCAGATTCACCACGCGCCCGTTTTGAATGAAGACGCAAGGCACACGGTCGCCTGTGGCAGCCATGATAAAGGATTCATCGAAACCGACCTCGCGAGGAGAGGGGGTGATGAGGTTATTCCAATCCAGAGGTTCCTCACCGCGTCCCAGGCCGAGGTGCCATTTGCCGATAGCGGCAGTGCGGTAGCCGGCGAGCTGCATCATGGCCGGCAGGGTGAGCTGCTCGCCTTTGATGGGCAGGACAAGCCGCGCATCTCCGGGCAGAATGCCCATGCCGCGGTAGCGCCAGGCGTAAGTGCCGGTAAGCAGAGAGTAACGCGAGGGAGTGCATACACTGCTGGAGCTGTGTGCATCTGTGAAAACAAGCCCCTGCTGCGCTAAGGTCTCCAGGTGGGGACAGGGAGCTTTGGAACAGCCGTATGCAGACGTGTCATTGTAGCCCAAGTCATCGGCGTAAAAAATGACAATGGCACGCGGCTTGGGCAGCTGTTCAGTCTGTGCCAACGCGCACGAGCAGAGCAGGAAAAACCCGAGCAGGATGCGAAGAAAAACTTGCATAGGCGCCAATGAGTGCAGGCCGGGTTACATATTCACCTGGTAAAGCGGCTTGTTGTTGGAGGCGTCCAAGATGGCAAAGGCCTCGCGGTGAATCGAAGGATCTGAACGGAAGATGAGGCGACCGGCGCACTGGCGTTCCAGCTCCATGAGCAGGTTCGCGTCCTCGTTCTTGAAACGGGAGAGCACGCTGCTGTTGACCACCACAATCATATCTCCCACGGCATCCCGGTGCCGCATGATTGTAGCCTTCAGCTGACGCTGAATTTCCACGCTCATCGTCATCACACTCTTGATACGTCCCCGTCCGTGGCAGTAGGGGCAGTAGTCATTCACATAATCGAGCAGTGATTCATTGAGACGCTGACGCGTCATCTCCATGAGGCCGATGGGCGTGATCTGCATCACTTGCGTCTTCGCTTTGTCACGCTCCAGCGCCTCTTTCATAGCTTTGTACACAGCCTGCTGATCTTTGCGGTGGCGCATATCGATGAAGTCCACCACCACGAGGCCGCCGATATTGCGCAGGCGGAGCTGGCGTGCAATTTCGCGTGCAGACTCGAGATTGGTTTCCAGGATGGTCTTATCGAGATCCTTGTTGCCCTTGTTACGGCCAGTGTTGATATCGATCGCAATGAGAGCTTCGGTCTCATCAATGACTAAGTAGCCGCCGCAGGGAAGGAGTACCTGGCGCTGGAAAGCCTCGTTGATTTGCTTTTCAATACCGAGTTCCTCAAAAATGGGCTGGGTGGTAGGGAAGTACTGAATATGGCGCTTGGCGCGGCGCGAAATCTTGCCGGCGATTTCTTGCATGCGCTGGGCTGTTTCCTGATTATCGCACAGGATGCTGTCAACGTTGTCAGTGAGAAAATCCCGGGCAGTTCTCTCGATGAGATCCGGCTCGCGATAGACGCAATTGGGGTTGCGGTTGGCGGCGAACTTTTCCTCGACCTCATGCCACTGCTGGAGCAGCATAGCCAGATCGCGCACAAAGTGGCGGAAGCGCTGCCCCTGAGCTACCGTGCGCATGATAATACCCATGCCATCCGGCACGTTGAGTTTCTGCACAATTTGGCGCAACCGCTGGCGCTCCTTGGGGTCGTCAATCTTGCGTGAGATGCCGAATTGGTCGGTAAAGGGCATGAGCACGATATAGCGTCCGGCAAGGGATATATTGGTAGTCACTCGCGGTCCTTTGGAACTGATGGGGCCCTTGGTCACCTGGACCATAATTTCGGAGCCGACAGGGTAGATATCCGGTATGTCTTTGCTGGTAATTTTCTTCTGTTGGCGGCGAGGGCGACCCTCTTTGTGTATCTCTTCCAGTGACGAATCCAGAGCCAAGGGTAGAGCGTCCCAAAAATGCAGGAAAGCGTTCTTTTCATAACCGATGTCCACGAACATGGCCTTCAGTCCGGGCTCAATGTTTTTCACACGCCCTTTAAAGATGCCGCCCACGATATTGTCCTCCCCTTCACGTTCGATACTGTACTCTTCCAGCACACCATCCTCCAGCAGAGCAACACGGCGCTCAAGCTTTTCTGAGTTTACAACAATGGTAGTGCCTTCTTTCGGATTGGACTGGCCAAATCCGAAGAAGCGTTTCACGGTGTTGATCATTTTTCTAAAAGTTTTCAAAGTAGTTATGAGTGGAAAGGCATGGAGTTGCGCAGGAGAGCACATGCCACGCCGTCAGCAACTGCAGGCTTCGCCGGAAAAGCTAAGCGTGCCCCGCCATGGTCAGCGGGCGCTGCGTTAATCACTGTTGCGAAACAGGGCATCGCTCTCCTGTAAGCATTTGCCTGTGCCTTCTGCCACCGCACTGAGCGGGTCTTCCGATATTTCAATCGGAAGTCCGGTCTGCTCGTGCAATAACTCGCGAAGCCCCTGCAGCAGGGCACCGCCGCCCGCCACGGTGATACCACGTTCATACAGGTCACTTGCCAGCTCCGGAGGACAGTGATCTAGGGTCTGACGCACGGCATTCACGATAATATCGAGTTTATCTTGCAGGGCTTCGCGCACTTCTTCCGAGCGTACGGACACCGTTTTCGGGAGACCGGTACCGCGGTCGCGACCACGCACCTGCATGGTCAGTTCCTTTTGCAGCGGATGGGCAGAGCCAATTTGTATTTTGATATCCTCGGCTGTTCGGGTGCCGATGAGCAGGTTGTGAGCCGTTTGCATGTGGCGCACAATCGCATCGTCTAGCGCGTCGCCACCGCACTTTTCCGATTGGCTGTGTACGATGCCAGAAAGAGAGATGATAGCTACTTCAGTGGTGCCGCCGCCGATATCGACGATCATATTACCGAGCGGTTCATTGACGGGGAGTCCCGCACCGATAGCTGCGGCCATAGGTTCCTCGATAAGCTGAACTTGGCTGGCTCCAGAGTTATAGGCAGATTCCTCAATGGCTCGCCGCTCCACCTCGGTGATGCCACTGGGGTGAGCAATGAGAATACGCGGACCGCGAAAGCTACGGTGTTGGATTGCCTTTTTAATGAAGTAGCGTAGCATATTTTCTGCCACATCGAAGTCGGCTATCACGCCGTCCTTGAGTGGGCGTATGGCAAGGACATTGCTCGGTGTGCGTCCGAGCATTCGCTTGGCTTCTTCACCCACCGCCACCACTTTGTTGCCCTTCATGGCAACCACAGATGGTTCGCGAAGCACAATGCCTTGATTTTTAATATAAACCAAAGTATTAGCTGTGCCGAGGTCGATCCCGATATCCGTCGAGAACAACCCTACAAGTTTCTTAAAAAACTGGAACATGCGATAAGAGGAGTTAGGGTGCGCATTTTCGCTGTGCGTCTTTTCCGCCGTCTCGCGGTTAAGTTACTTGGCTCCCCGAGCCCACGGTCGCCCGGGCGACACGCACCCGCGCGTTAGTATAATGGTCACCCCCTACCATGTCAAGTCCATATTTAGTCACTGTAATTGCAACCGAAAAAATGACATTTAGCTATCATTTTTGTATATATAATGTTGATTGTAGGTATTTTGTAAGGATTATTTGTGAATAGTAAACTCCTATGAAGATAAGGGAGTGATGACGTTTCTTGCCGAATCGTCGACATGGTCGATTTTCATGTTTGGGTTTTGTTCGGTGAGAAGTAACAGACTTTCAAGAGAATTTATTCCTGAGACGCAGCAGGAGCATTTTTGAATGCGTTTACTGTGACCTTGGAGAGAAATCGCTTGCGGAGGCGGTAGGCAAGTGGTAAGATGGGATGTGGGATGGGAGAGGATACACAACCTGACAGCGGCCAATTTGTTGCTGAGTACACGATGGTGCAGTCGATTTTTGTGCGGCAAAAGAACTGTCTGCTCTTGCGGGCAGATTTTTCACCGCTGTTTGTGGGTTATTATCTGCACCTCATGCAGCATGCGTTACATCCGCCGCAGGAGAAAGTGGAAACTTTCAAGCAGCTGTTTGCTTTTTTTACACTCTACGTCGTATCGCGCCCGTGGAATGAGCACCATGCGTGGACGCTCAATGTGAAGGAACCCGAGAAAGTAAATTATTTTCTCGCCGGTTCATCCCTTACGCAGGATGTGGTGGGACGCATCTTTACGGAAGATGTGCGCGATACGGATGTTACCATGCTTTACGCGCAAAATATCTGTCGCGATCGTGAAACACATACCTCTGTAATTCCTCTAAACACCGATACGCCCTCTGCATGGGTGGAGGAGTTTTTTCGCAGTAGCGAGCAGCGGCAGGCTCGCGCTTTCGTAGGCGAGGGAGACGTTTTCTACTTGCTCACAGCGGAGCCTGATGCCGACTATGATTGGCTGCATGAGCTCACGGCCGGTAGAGTGGCTCATATCGAGGATGAAGAAGAGACCAAGTTGCTGGAGACACGTCGTTTCACTTACCGATGCGGATGCAGCGCGGAGCGCATCATCCCCGTAGTTCGTGCCATGATGAAGGACTTCGCGGATGTGCTTTCTGAGCAGGGCAAATTGGAAGTTTCCTGCCCGCGCTGCGGAGCGAGTTACACCATTACACGCGATATGGTGAGCGGGCAAAGATCCGCGCCGGATGCTTGCTAAAGCCCATTTTCACTGAGCGGCCGGCTTGTTCGGATCATCCTTTTTTCTGAATTTGATTGTGTCAGAACTTGCTTCTTTCTCCAACGGTTCAACCCATATTTCCAGCGCTCCCTCCGCATAGATGCCGTACGTAGAAGTGGGGTCAATGTTGCGCATCTCTGTGTAGAGAGCGCGCAGCAGAGCAACAGGACCTTTCTCTCGACGCACGTGCCCCGCGAAAGCCGCCATTACCATTTGCCGTTCCACCGGGGAGTATGTCCCCTCGGCGAGCAACTTGCGGATGTAAGAATTGGCCTCCGGAATACTCATAATCTGCAGTTTCTGAACAACTCCGTTCTGGGATGGGTCAAAAAGGGCGTGATTAGGTATGCGCAAGTCGGTGTAGGATAGAGCCTCGCGCTGCAATTCCTCTTTATGTTTGCCAGAAGCGCGCTCGGCCCGCTTCAGCAGCTTTTGCTGCTCATCAAAATCATCCAGCAGCTTGGTAAGTGCCGCCGCCGCTTTCACAGGATCGTCCAACTCTTCCCGGGCTTGAACAGCGCCTCGCACATTGCCACTACCATCCACCACGGCAAAGCATGGAATACTCCACACACCGCCGGGCAAACCGCGCTTACCCATTACACGTTCATATTCCCGTTTTTCCTTTTCATCCGGCTGCTGGTACACCGGTACGACCAGATAATTTGTTGTGTTGAGGACACGGTACATGTTTTTCTCACGTTTTTTAATGTACATCTCGTACATTTTGATGCTGATATCATCGTAGTTAGCACCATAGCAAAACATGACAAACGCTTTGTCCTTGCCTGCCTTCTTAAGGGCGTCCTCAAAGGTATGAGATTGAGAGGCATGAGCCAAACTGCACCAGAAAGACAAAAAGGCAATGCCGACACAAGATAGTAGTTGCGTGTGTTTCATGAGTTCTTTTTAGGTTTGCCGTACACGTAGAAGCCGACGATATTACCAGTATCCCACTTGTCGCCCTCGCGCAGCAAGCGAATATAGCGAGCGCTTGCTTGGGCAGAGCGCAGATCAACGCGCATAATTGAGCCGTCAATTTCTACCTTACCCCCTGTGTCCTCCCAATTTTGACCATCTTCAGAGGCCTCGATCCGGAAGGGGCGATCATTTTTGATCGCGCAATCGAAGAGAGCAACCACACCGTTCAAGTCACTGCTACCTTCCAGTTTCACAGTGATGCCGGTATTGCCCTCGAACTTAATGGGGATGACGCCACCATTTCTCTGCAGCACACCCCAATGCAGGCAGGACTGTTTGAGGCCATTATCATCCAGCGTCACCCCAGTGCGGATGGAACCTTTGGCGGATACAATGCGCCCGCTAAAACCGCGGAACTTGAACCGATTCTTGGGGAAGTGTTTTTTGCATTTTTGCATGGCAAGATTGCCAATGGCCTGGAAGGTATAGTTATCGCCATTGGTAGCTGCGGTGTGAATAGCCTCACCCAAGCCCGCCCATGTGCTGTCACGATCTTTCTTGCCACTGCGCATGCGTTTCATCGCAGAGGTGATAAGCTTACTGAACTCTTCTTGGAAGCGGTCGGCACCTTGACTGTTTGTCTCACCCATCTTACCAGAAATCTCCAGTCCCCAAGTGAGCACGGAACCGGAGTAGTCTGATTTTGTCATAAGGATGGAAAGTGCCGTCTTCATATAGTCAAGTTTCTCAGCCTCAGTCTTGCAACCGGCAAACTGTGCATTGAGCAAGGGAGTTACATCCCATCGATTGATACCAAAGTCCTCGCATTTCTTGAAGAAAGCAGCGAATAATTTGTTGCGTTCCTTTTTGTCGGGTATGAGCGGCAGTAAATTCGGGTATATATAGCGTGCCTGGAAAGTAGCCGCTACGTTATGATATTTCTGAGCCAGAGTGTTAATCACGTCATTGCAGAGGGTTACCCATCGCTCCTTATTTTCTGGAGATTTTTGTTTAAGGAAACCGGCGTAAGCAAGCCAGGCCGGCCAATTGAGTGGCTGTGTTTGTACAGCAGCATCAAAGCAATTAAAGGCGGCTTTTGTCATGCGCTTGGAGGCCAGAAAATCTGCCATGGCCGCCAGCTGGTCGGATGCAAGTGTTCGTGTAGCATCGGAGTACAAGTCTTGCGTCAGGATAAGAAATTCCCAATCATGCAAGCCCCAGAATGTTTTGTGCATACCATGCTGCCAATAGATCGAATATCCTTTTTTCCACTCGTTGCCAACGCGCACTGCGTAAGCGCAGTGACCAGGCTCACCCATGGTCATGGCGGGGATACCTGCGGCGAGCGCGCCGTATGCTCCGTAATGCGAGCAGGCGCCGCACACACCACCAATCTCGCGGTGAGCAAGTGCGGTAATGTTGTTAAAACGCTTCATGACCGGCGCCAGATACTCCCCGGAGAACACGGAATCGCCTGCAACATTGCGCAGACGGTACACCAGCTGGCCAGATGCGCCCAAATAACCTTCCACGGGCAGGCGCACATTGTCTCGTTGCCAAGCAAGAGAGGCCGGACTACCCCATGAACGACATTCATTATTACCCGTCACAATGCGCGTCTCCCAATAAGCAAGGGTGTCAAAAATTTTATTGAGGCGACCTTCTCTATAACTGCCGTAGTAGTAGGAGAAGCGCTCCATCATGTCCTTCTGGCTCCAACCTTCACGCGCAAATTCCGTAGCGGTTGTAGTAGCGATACGGCGAGCTGTTTCGTTAGTTATATCCTCCGAGTATCTCGAAAAGATTTGCGCCATATATTGCAGCCCTCTGCCTAGTCCACTAGAGGGACCAGAGTACAGGGTATTGCACAGCCAGCCGAGATCCGATGAAAGAGCATTGAGTACGGTGATACCGCCGCGTTGTCCGGAGACTTCTTCCAAGTCTTTAATACCAGCGCGGCGAATCAAGGTGATAAGTGCCAGATCACGGCGATTTTCCGGGATTCTCAAGAACTCCATCACGCTTTCCGCCGTCGGGTTTTGCCCCAACTTGGCAAGCACGCGTCCCTCGAGCTTTTCGTAGAGTTCGTTGGGCTTTTTCCAGTCCGTTCCCTTAAACTCAGCGTTGGTGTAAGGGGCCTCCTTAGCATCCTTTTCAAGCGCGCCAATGTATTTGCGTATGGCAGATGTATATGAATTGCGTACTTTAGAATCCGGAATCTTCGGTACCACATTCGACTGGCCTGCTACTTCTGGAGCATCCTTATCTTCAGTAATGCCCACCAAATCCGGGTCACAATCCGCAAGCATGTAGGAAGAGAAATCACGCTCCGCACCATTGTCAATGGAGTCGTCACTGTCCAGCGTTGTATCCTGCGGAGGAGCAACTGCGACATCGTTCTCGCCTTCCTCAAATCCCTTTTGCCAATCATCGTTGGCGGCGGTATCTGTAATTACGATTCCTCGCGGACGTGAGGGCCTGTTGGAGTGGACAAGCTTGCGGTTCTCTTCTTGTTGTCTGAGGCGTGCTTGTCGGGCCGCGTTTACATCCGCTTGCGCACGGCTCGCCATACTGTCGCGCAGGTGCATCACCTCAAGCAGCTTTTCCCCAAAAGGATAGCATAAAAAGCCGGTCAGTATGGTTACCACAACGGCTGCGATCAGTTTGAATAGATTGGATGTCATCTGTGCTATGCGTTATCGCGGCTATTTTACACTACTCATGCCCGGAATGGCAAGCCATTTATCCGCATTACCAGAGCAAATGCATTAGAAAATGCGTCTACCATTTACAATTTTCGACTTGTGAATTACGATTTATTGATAACGTGCGCGTTGCGCAGAGAAGCGGAGCCGAAGCGAACGGAGATTCATTAAGCTGTGCGCGGACGTAGCTACAAAGCGGCGGTGGCAGACGGAGGTTACCCGTTCACGATTTCCGTTTTCGGAAACAAACGTAATCAACCGCCTAGAGAGTTTGCCCTACTTCCACACTTCATTCGTATGCGTTTGCTATTTACGATCTGCGAATTATTATATATTAATAATGTGCGTATTACGCAGACTTATATCGAATAACAGACGTGCTCGAGAATAGGAAAGGGACAACTTCATAGCTTCAGGCTAAGTACTCAGAAATTCGCAAATAAATATGAAAGTCAAACGTAACCGAAAATGCGATTGTCAATTTGGATTTTGGATGCTTGACAACAGGCGATCACAACCGGTTCGAACGCGCTTGTGTTCTCACGTATGCACAGCTACTTCACTTAAACGAGCTCCTCAGCACTGCCCCATCTTCCGCCCAAGGATTTGTGCTGATTCCGTGCAGCGTAGTGTCCTCCAACCCGGTCCCAGCGTACAAGGGGTCCTCTTCATCATCCACCAAAACAACAACATTGCGTTTGGGAACACGCCGAGCGCGACCAGTATGAACGGTCGTACTCACCACTTGGCGGGATACACCCGGCTGCAAGGAGTTTGCTCGGCTTTCCAGCTCGCAAAGATGCTCTCCCTCTACCACGGTGGACGGGGCACTTCTCCAGACCAGAGCGCCCACGCACAAGGCGCCCAAACCAAATGCTGAAGCGCTCAACGCAACTCTTCGCATTCCCAAGTGGTCCATAAGCATGGAGATATGCTCCCATACCAAGCTGTGCATGGGACGGCACACCATCTCGCGTTCCACGCGACGGCGAAAGTCCTGCAAAAAACGTTCTTCAAAATAAGCTTCCGGAGTAGCCTCTACCCGCAATATACGCAGGAGCGCTGTGAGCTCCTGCGTCTCGTCTCGTTCACCGGAATGTGCTGATTCTTTTTCCATGAAAGATAGCTGTTGTCGTGTAGGCCCGAAAAGGTAGACCGTTGTTTATGGCAAAATGTTCAAAAAAAACCGGTTTTTTTTGTCAACGCATAAGTAGAAGAAGACACGGGCTCATCTGCACCACTCAAATTGTAAGAAAGAGGAGGCAAGAGCTGCTCACGGACCTCTGCCAGCCAGTCATCGACTAATTTGGCACCCCGCTGCACCTGCAAATGGCGTTGCTGCATGGTTTCGCGGGTCAGAGCCTGCAGTGTGTCCATATCGTAAAGTACGACTCCGTTCAGCTCTCCACATGCGGGGTCTGCATTACGCGGCACGGACAGATCGATGAGAAAGAGAGGGCGACCACCCCGAGAAGCGCAGGCTCGTTCTACGACTTGACGAGTCACCACATAAACTGGTGCTGCGGTGGAGATAATTACGATGTCGATTTGTTCCAAGAAGGGCACCCAGTCCGCAAAGCGAATGACCCTGCCGCCTACACTTTCAGCAAGCGCGGCGGCACGTTCGTATGAGCGATTGGCCACAAAGATGCTCTGTGCTCCGCGTGAGCGCAGGCTTTGTGCGGTGCTACGCGCCACTTCTCCGGCCCCCACCACCAGCACCCTCGCACCGGATAAATCTCCCAAGATGCCGCGTGCAAGCGCCACGGCCGCTGCTCCCACAGACGTGGGACCGGATGTAATACGGGTACTGCTACGCACTTTTTTGCCGATGGAAAAGACGTTTTGGAAAACGCGATGCAAAGTATGTCCCGCAGTACCGGCATCGCACGCGGCTCGATAGGCGTCTTTCAGTTGCCCGAAGATTTCAGTCTCGCCGATGACCAGAGAATCCAGCCCTGCAGCGACCATGGCCAAGTGACGAAGAGCTGCGGAACCGCTGTACATGTAAAAGGCATTCTCTGCTCCCGTTGCGTTTTCCCCAAGGAAATAGGCAGCCACAGCATTCTTTGCGAATGCTGAGTTCGCAGAAACAAAGTAAAATTCCGTGCGGTTGCATGTGGAAAGCAATACGCCCTCAGCAGCACCACTCTCGCGACACAAATCACCGACGATTTTAACCAGTTGACGTTGGGGTACAGCAAACTTCTCACGCAGCGCTACGGAAGCAGTGCGGTGGTTGAGTCCCAGACAGGTCAAAACAGGTTGCATCGCCATGTTCATTTGCTTGTCGCACCAGCCCAGCGGCAGATGGCTTCTGTCAGGCTAGGAATTGTGTGCAAATCAGCCTCCAGTGTGGGGGGCATTCCCAATTTTTTGAGCGTAGCAGTGGTGACGGGTCCCATGCTCGCCACGCTGCAGTGTTCCGGCAAGCTCAGACCCATGCGCACAAAGTTGGTCGCAGAGCTGGAGCTGGTAAAGGTAATGAGATCTGCTCCTTCTTCCAGCAGCAAGCTCGCATAACGCGCATCTCCCGGTGCTACATCGTAGGCAATACATTCATCGACAATTGCTTTACGCTTGTCCAACTCGCGGCGTATGACATCACGCGCCTGTCGAGCATGCACCCACAGCACGGTGCTGTTTGCCAAGCCTCCGAAGTCATCCGCCTTACGGTCAAACTCCGCGATGAGTTCTTCTGCTACAGCTTCCTGCGGCATCACATCCACCATGAGCCCGCGCTCACGGAGTTGCTTCGCAGTACCAGACCCGAGCGCAGCAATTCGCGAACCACCCAGCTCGCGCAAATCCTCATACACCGCAAAAAATGCGTCGAAAAAGCGTTCGACACCATTGGGACTCGAGAAGACGAGCCAATCGTGGTGCGGGCTGTTCACTACAGCCTTGGCGAAAGCTTGCTTGTCCGGAGGAGGAATGATACGAAGCGTAGGCATCTCAACCACTTCAGCTCCCAGCTCACGCAAGGAATGGCTCAGGGTACCGGCTTGCTCCCGCGTGCGTGTCACAATGATGCGTCGTCCGGAAAGAGGCAGGCGTCTGCGCCAATCCAATGCATCGGCAAGCCGCACGACGTCGCCGATGATAACGATAGCCGGGGATGAAAGATGAGCCTTTCGTGCATCTTCCGCGAGCGTAGCCACTGTGGCCTGCACGCACAACTGGCGCGCTGTTGTGGCCCACTGTACAGCAGCAGCCGGTGTGTCGCCCGGGAGCCCGGCATTTTGAAGCGCTCGCATACTATCTGCCAACCTGCTTGCCCCCATGAGCATGACTCGGGTGCCAAGGGTAGCAGCTATAGCAGCAACGTCCGGCAAGCTGTCTCCTTTTTCGGGGGCAGTGTGTCCGGTAAAAATTGTGAGTTGGGAGCAACAGTCGCGGTGCGTCACCGGTATTCCGGCGTAGGCAGGTCCGGCGATGGCAGAGCTGATACCGGGAACAACCTCAAAGTTCACCCCAGCCGCCTGCAAGGCAGCGGCCTCCTCCCCTCCGCGCCCGAACACATAGGGATCTCCCCCCTTCAGTCGCACAGTGCATACATACCGCTGCGCGCACTCCACAAGCAAACTGTTGATCTTTTCTTGGGGCAGGATGTGACGTTCTCCGCGTTTTCCAACATCGATGAGCTCGCAACCCGCGCGGCACCATCCGAGCATCACTCGCGGCACCAGCGCATCATACACCACGCAATCCGCCCGTTCTAGCAGCTCTCGCCCTCGGAGCGTCATGAGCCTAGGGTCTCCCGGTCCGGCACCTACCAAATACACGCAATGTGACGCTTCTTTCGTCATTACTCTGCGTCGGGTTGAGTTTGCTGCTCAGTCTCGTCAACCGATTTTGATTCGATGGGTTTGGACTCGGTTTCTGGAGCCGCAGATTCCTGTTCGACCGTATGGGACGGAGCAGTTGTTTCTGGTGCGGGGGAAGCATCCACAGGGACCTCGGCTTGCTGGGGTACAGTGGTGGATGGAGTTTCAGACTGTTTCGGTTGTCCTTGTTCTGCTGACTTCTGTTCAGGTGCAGTGGGAACTCCAGTGTCTTCATCACTTGGTGGCGGCGTGGTGGTAATTGCCGGTGCAGCGGCAACTGTGCTGCTCAATCGAGGAGACGGTTCCTGAGCAGGCGCGCCTGCTGCGCTACGTCCTATACGAAGAAGTTGTGACACCGTCACCAGTTTGAATCCGCGTGCCAGCAATCCCTCCACTACTCCTTCCACAGCCTGCAGCGTGGAAGCATGGATGTCGTGCAACAGGATGATGGATCCATTGCGAGCTTGCTGCACAGCACGGTTAATTACCACATCCACTCCGGGGTGTTTCCAATCCACTGTATCGACGTCCCAAAGCACACTGGGCGTACCGTACTGCGTCATCATATGGTCCACAATTGATGGGTTAGTCGCCCCATATGGCGGGCGCATCAGAGCAGGCATGCGACCGGTAGCCTCCCGTATCACGGCGGCTGTACGATCCATCTCGGACGCAATTTGGGCGTGGCTCAGTTTGGTAAGGTTGGCATGATCCCACGTATGGGATGCTATTTCATGTCCCTCAGCTGCGGCGCGAGCCAGTATACCCTTGTTTCTTGCTGCGTTTTCTCCAAGCACGAAGAAAGTGGCGTGAACGCCATGGCGGTGCAGTATATCCAGTATCTTGGGAGTGCAGCTTGCACTTGGTCCATCATCAAACGTGAGTGCCACATATTTACCCGGTACGCTCACGCGGGCTACACGTCGTCCCGGCACCATGGGTCTGAACACCCCCGCCGTCGCCTTGGTTGGCTCTGTCACCTTCTTAGGCTTGCTCACATCCTTTGGGCGCCGCCTGATTGGATGCCTCAGCGTAATCCCTGTTGTTGCCTGTTGCTTCGTTACTGACTGCCCTTGCGGCTCTTTTTCCTTATTTGACGAGCAGCCCACGCTCAGCGAAACCGCGAACGCCATGAGCACGATTCCGAAAAACCTTTTCATGATGTTTCCTCCTTGCGGAGGCCCCATTATACGCGCTTCAACTATGAAATCAAGTCCTACGTTTCCCCTGGGCAAACGCATTTGAGAGAGTTAATCAACAGAGAAAAATACTCTTGTTGACTGATACCATTGTTGATACGTATCAAAAATCGTGACAACAGCGGTCATCATGATGATGGATCTAGATGAATCTCTGCATACGTTAATGATCCGAAAAAATCTGCGCAATGCGCAACATTATTAATAAATCGTACACCGTACATCATGCATCGTAAATGGCAAACGCATTTTATAATGCGTTTGTCATGACTTGTCTATACACCGAGCCGAGTGTTCCAGAGTTCAATATGAAGGCGTGGGCTAAGGCGGACATGATGGGCGAGACAAATGTCGGCAACAATGGGGAGCAGGCGGCGGTATGAGGTACGGTCTGCGGCACAGGGCATGAGGAGGATTTTCTCGTTCGGGAGACCGAGCTGGGCGATGTCGGCCCAATCCTCTTCTCCGGTAACGACAAACTTGAACCATGAGTGCGGGAGGGAGGCAAATGCAGTCAGCACACGGGGTTGTAAACTGTTGGGCGAATTGCCGGCATGCGGCAGCTTGGGGGACACATTCCATTGATTCACACGTAGCAGAAGCTCCGGCGGTGGAGGAAGCGTGCCATTGGTTTCCACCTCGATCACGTAGTCTGGCGGGAGCAAGAGGAGAAGGGCTACAAGCTCGTTAGCCTGCAAAAGTGGTTCTCCGCCGGTGATAATCACGCGCTTGGCGGGGAGTTCCCGCAGACGTGTTGCTACCTCATGCGGAGGCAACTCAATGGAATTGCTCCATGAGTGTTTGGAGTCACACCACGAGCAATGCAAATTGCAGCCGGCCAAGCGCAAGAAAGCAGCTGGAGCACCCGCGCTTATTCCTTCCCCTTGCAGAGAAAAAAAGAGTTCCGGTGCATGATTCAGGCGTGCAATGTGCATGGCAATGTGCTAGGATGGCGGCACCTCATACATACCAGAAACAGCAGGCGCGGTCAACGTAAATCAACTATGCACTCATCATCTCAGCTTCGTATTCTCTTCGTGTGCCTCGGAAATATCTGTCGTAGCCCGGCCGCAGAAATTGTGTGTCGAACGGCATTGAAAAGGGCCGAGCTGGCAGGACGTGTCCTTGTGGATTCTTGCGGCACAGCTTCCTATCACGTGGGCAGTAAGCCGGATTCGCGTATGCTCGCCGCCCTGAATCGCGCCGGATTCGGATATGATGGACACCGCGCGCGACAGCTGAAGCAGAGCGATGGGATGCATTTCGATCTCGTCATCCCTCAGGATGCAGAGAATTTGCGCGATGTGCAGCGAGTGTTGCACGGGAGTACGGCTAAAGTGCTCCCCATGAGCAGGTGGTTCCCGACGGGATGCACGCTGCAGGAGGTGCCGGATCCTTACTACGGCGAGGAAGCTGACTTCGATGCCGTGGTTCGTTTGCTGGCGGATAGCATGCCGCAGCTTGTGGAGGAGCTGCGTGCCGGAATTAGCGTGTGATGGTGATGCTACCGTAATAATCGCTCCGTCCGTTTTGGTCGCAGTTTTTATTCTGGTCGAAGCGGATGAAAAGGTACGGATCTTCGAGTGCTTTATTGACGGTGATTGTATAGACGTTGTCCTTAGCAGTTCTGCCGGCAGATCCATCGTGGACATCCTGCGATACGAGTTGCGAGCCGTCGTAAAGCGAGACAGCACGGATATTGGCCGAATGGCGTCCCCACGTGTAAGTGAAGGTGACGTTGTAGGTGCCAGGTGTCGTGATAGGCAATGGGCCGGTTAGCTCGATGGGTACACTTGATCCACTCACGACATCCGGCGTCCACCCTTCCATCAAGTTAAAGCATACTCCCCAGTCGCGAGCTACAACTTTAGCGGATCGACCTAGGTAGTTGCCGGGATTGAGAGCTTCCATGGCTTGGGCATATTCCCGAATTTTTAGCGGCTCTGGCCCCCACGTGGCGGCGCAATATGCCGATACTGATAGCGTAGAGAGCTTGCTTTTGTTCGTTGGAGTACACAGGGTCTTTCAAGAATATCTCTGCTTGGGCGAGAGCCGCCTGCCAGCCTTTGTCGGCATCTTTGCTGGTTTCGATACTGAAAATCTCATTGGACAAATCGTAAGGAGTTATGAGCTTGCGGGCGTAGGCAGTTTCGTTTTTGGGGTCAAGTTTCTTGATTTGCTCGATGACGCGCCTCAAGGTATCCGGTGGATTAATGCCCGGCAGGCTGGCGGCTTCGCCGAGGAGTCTGGCCTTCTCCACTCCCTTGGCGCTGCTTGCCTAAGCAAGTAATTTTTCCTGTTTGTGCATGGCCTCCATGGCATCCGAGATAAGTTTGGTGATTTCGGAGGACTTGGAAGACCGCATGATTGGACCGCAGATTGTGGCATAATGGCGTCCATCTTTAGTAAGCATGAGGATAGCGGGGTAATCTGTTGCATCCGGTACTTGCAGCTTGCCAAATCTTATTTTGTCGACCTCCTTGCGTTTGCCAGTCAGCACATTGGGCACAGGTACTTCCATGAACACGGCATGGCCAGCCGCCTGTTTCACCTTGTCGGAGTTCATGAGCGCGCGACTGACCTTGACGCTATTGCTATCCCAATCCTCCGCAAAGGCGAACAGGATGTAGCCATCGTTTTGAAGTACAGCCTGAGCCTGTTCATAGGAGTTAGTTAGCACAGGAGCGCCTGTAGCGGGAACTTGTATCACGAAACCAGAGGTCAGAAAGCTCAGGGACAGATTTTTCATGAACCAAATGGAAAGTTAAGTTGAATAATGAGAGGATCAGGCAGCTGGGTTACCATAGACGAAGATGCCGCGCAAGTGAAAGAACTCCGGTCCGCCGGGACGCAGGATGCGCACATATTTTGCCAAAGGACGAGATGAACTCAAATCCACCGACAGAACCTTCTGTTGGCACACCCCAAGCTGCGCCACATCGTGCCAATCATTATCTCTGCCGGATTCAGATACCTGAACTTTCATGTTGTTGAGACGATTCAGGTTGCCATTGTTTGTCACAAGTGCTACGCCGGTGAGATTCGCCTGCTTGGGGAGTGTGACCACCACCCAGGCATTTTGGTCCTTGCCGGTGTGAAAGGTACCACCAACGCCAAGCTCGAGTACACCCCAATGTGCACACGGCTTGTCCCAGTTGGAAGTGGAAGAAGTGTGGATTATCCCGCCGCGTGATACGAGCTGCCTGGGGAAAGTCGGGGTGTCAGGCAGTTTGTCGGGAGGGTTCTTGTACTTGAATGGCAGGGAAGAAGCCAAGGAATTGTAGCTATTCAAATCGCCGGCGGCCTCTGCGGCCAGAATTACGGGATTGAGCAGATTCTCGCGATCATTATCAGAGTTGCTAATACCGCCACCCAGTGTATTTGCCATCAACGCTAATACGCCCGTTCTCTTGTCATCGGGCAAGGCTTTCGAGAGCTCTGCAATCCACGAGAGCATCACGGTGGCGTAGTCCGTTTTTTTCGCTACCTTCTTCAGTGTGTCGCTCAAATTCGGCAGACTGAGGGATGGAATGCGGTGCGTTGAGTTCACTCTCGAGCACTTTGATACGGTGCTCGCGCATGGCATCCATGCGGGCAAACTTTTCTGGCGGTTTAGTACCGGGAGGTATGCTCTTGAGGTATTCCTCATGCTCTTTCTTGAGCTTTTCGAGAGTCGCTTGGCGCCGTTCATCCCTTTTAGCGCGCATTTGCTCGCCCCTTTTTCCCATTGTAAGCATATTGGCATCTGCCAGCAACAGACGGTTGTGCGGCTTCTTCAGAAATTGAGAAATGGCGACGGGATCCGTTGAATGGAGATCTTCCTCGATGAGCTTGATGATCTTGGCTGTAGCCTGCTCCGGGTGGCTCCAATCCTGAGCCGTTAGAATACGTTCGGTGTAGCTGCCCGGGATGACGCGTGGAATGTGCAGTGTATCGCACAACTCTGCAAGCAGGTGTTTGCGAACCCATTCGGATTTACATGACCAGGATGACACCAATGGCTGTTTTTCTAATGAGAGAATTGGACACAAGAATGGTAGAGTGAAGATGACCGAATTAGCGAGTGATGGTGACCATACCGTATGAGTCGCAATACCCCGAAGGGTCGCTATCGTGGCTTTGGTCGAACTCGACAAATAGACGTGGTTGTTTTACCGGGACTGTTACTGAAAGCGTGTAGATATTATTGATGTCTTTGAGACCGCTTCGTCCTGCATGACGATCCTCCGCCACTTTGGTGTTGCCATCGTAGAGAGTTACCGCTTTGATACACGCGGCGTGCCGTCCTTGCGTGAAGTTGAAAGTAACTTTATACACGCCTGGGTTTGAGATAGGCAGACTGCCTTCCAGCTCGAGGGGGGAACTATAATCTTGCAGCACAGCGGGAGACCAACCTTCCGCCAGAGAAAAGGAGGGAATCCAATCGCGCACAGCATAATCAGCAGTTTTGGCAAGGACAGTGTCAGGGTTAATCGCTTTCATGGCCTCAGCATGCTTGTATATTTCTTTAGCACCTTTCATGCCGCCGTGACGGTGCAGAAGACCGATAGCAATAGCGTGGAAAGCTTGGCGCTGCTCATCGTTGTAAGTGGGATCGTGGAGCCACTCTTCGACTTGCTTTAAAGCGTCTTTCCAATCCTTGTTGCGCTCTATGTCAAACGCTTCTCCTGCAAAACTCATCGGAGGACGCAATTTTTTCTGGTAACCAGTCGTATCTTCGGGGTCGAGCTTTTTAAAGCTGTTGACCAGCTTGTCAGGCCAGTCCGGCGGCTGCACATCCTTGATCGACGCTGCTTCGCCAAGAAGCTTTACCTTCTCGATTCCCTGTGCCTTATCCGCCCGCTCTAAAAGGGGAGTTTGCTTGATGACCCCTTCTACCCGCACCCGGAGCAATTCGGCAATTTTTGTGGGATCGGGAGTACGCATAAAGTCACCCCAGATAACGGCGCTATGGCGGCCATGTTTGTTGAAGACGAGGATGGCCGGGTAACTGCGGGGAGCAGTATCTTTGTCGAACTTCAACGCGCCATACCGTTCATCTCGTGCCTTTTTCAACTCATCCGTGAGTACATTTGGCACAGGCAGCGGCATAAAGACAGCGTCCCCCGCAGCGGCTTTTACCCGCTCGTCCTTCATCAGCTTCTCCATCACTTTCCGGCTATAGTCATCCCACCCATCGGCGTAAGCAAACAGCACGTACACGCTGTCCTTTACCTTATCTTTGGCTTCGGCGTAATTCTGCGCATATTGAACGCCATGTGCCGACAGGATGCACGCCGCGAATAAGAAACTCGAGAGAAACGTTTTCATTGGGTAGAGCCGCGGGATTAGAGTTATGCAGCAGGTTCTCCGTATACGTAGATGGCCATAAGATGGAAATACTCCGGCCCACCGGGGCGGAGGATACGCACGTACTTGGCGCGTGGTTTGGAGGCACTCACATCGGCGCGGAGCACTTGCTGCTTGCATTCGCCGAGATCCTCTACCAGGTCCTTCCAGTCATTGTCTGCACCGGTTTCGGAAACCTGAACTTTCATGTGATTTAAGCGCTGCCTAGACTCAGGGGTAGTAATAATGATGATGCCGCTCACATAGGCCTGTTTTGGCAACGTGATGGTCACGCAGGGGTTTTCGACTTTATCCGTGCAGAAGTGACCACCAACACCCGGTTCTAAAATGCCCCAGTGGAAGCATTCGTTGTTCCATGCGGGGTGCGGATGACTCACGCGCACCAGTCCTCCTTGGGAGACATTTTTTTCTGCGAAAGGTTGAAAGGCAGGCAAAGGGCCCTTGGCGTTTGGCTGGTGATATTTTTTCGGCAACGCCCGCGCCAGCGAGTGAAAAGCGGTGATATCTCCGCTTTGCTCAGCATACGCAATAAGAGGTCTTAGCATTTTTTCGCGCTCACGATCCGAAGTGCCGCCATCCCCGGATCCTATGTTGTCGATGAGAATTTGAGTATAAGCGCGGCGGAGCTTTAAGTCCGCTTTGTCGGCCAAGGAATTCCCCCACGCCAAGATAACGGGTGAATACACGGAAGAATCTTTGGTGCATTGGGCAATTTTTGCAAAAATCTCCACGCCTTTCAGATCCTTTTGGGGATCCGTACCGAGAAGAGCCATTTGCGCCTCTGCCAGTGCCTCGACAGCCCAGCGACCCTTATTCCCGGGATCCCAGTCGGAGTCCGGCCCCATATTCGATACATGCTTCCAAAAGTCGCACACGATGTCAGCATGCTTTCCCATGTCACTTCCAAGAGCCGTCTTCAATCCTGCGTACACCTCGTTCACGAGTAATTCAGCCGCCATTTCCGGATAAACGGGGGCGAAGTTCTTGTTGACGGAGGAGCAAAGCGAGATCCAAGCGTCGGCATTTTTGGGTGCCGTGCAGGCTAAAAAGCGAGCATAATCCCGCCAGGCGTAATAGTTGATCGGCTGTGCTCTCGTTGCGCCCTCATAAAATGTTTTGGCTTTTTCGGGGGCAATATCGGCGTACATATCACCCAACTTGCGCATGGCTTGGGAGAGTTGGGTCGCCTCCGTCTCTACAGAGGAGAACATGCGGTCCACAAGGTGCAACTGGCTGTACCGTTTGATACCGCTCACAGGTTGAATGTGCAACTCGCGCTCCCAGCTCATGGAATAGGCGGGAGTCCATCGGCCCCCCACCAGCACAATGTAGGAACAGTGCCCCGGCTCGCCGGAGGTTGTTGCGGGTATGCCATTGGCGAGAGCTGAGGCTGCGCCGAAGTGGGAAAGACCGCCACAAACGCCGCCGGCCGCATAGGTTGCAGCGCAGAATTGATCCGGATACAGCTGCAAGAAGTTGTCGTAAAACGGAGCTGATCCAAAGATGCTCTCGCCGTATATGTTGGTGGTTTGGTAGGAGCATTGCCAGCAGCAATCAAGATAGCGATCGGCAGGCAGGTGCACGTGATCTAGACACCACTGTAGATTGGCGGCTGATCCGACACTATCATTGAGGACGGCATCAGCGGCCTTTCCCATCCCCTTGTACCCCCCAAGTATGCGGCGATGGTGGAAAGGGAGTTTGTCGTAAATCTTGTTGAGGCGGTGACTTCGGTGGTTTCGGATGAAGAAATCGGCGCGCTCCACGGCGTCATCCTGCGTCCATCCGTGGCGGGCAAACTCGATGGCCGCAGCAGTGGCCATATCGCGCTCCACTCGGTTGTCCGCAAAATCCGGGTATTTTTTGGCAATTTGTGCGAGTATGGAAACTGCAGTGCCTGGTCTTGTGCACTCACCGGATGAGGAAAATTGGTTGAGCCAATGGAGATTATTGCCCAGTAGCTGCATGGTGCGTTTGGCGAAAGGATCAGCAACGATTTGCGCCAGTGAGTGAGGCTTGGCAAGTTCGCTGCGGAGAGCTTGGATGCGCTCATTAGCCGCCTTTTCCTGGGCCAATTTTTTCCCGATGAGCTGCGTTCCTGGGGAGAGTCCTTTGCGGATAGCTCCCACCTGCTTTTCAGCCTCCACGAGGTTATCCACGTAAATTTTCTCGTCTTTTTCCCAAGCTGTCCTGCTTGCAAGTTCCGAGTTTATCAACGAATCTTGCTCTAAAATGAGCCGATTTTCCGGATTTGTCAGGAATGCTCGTACGGCCTCGGCATCCGTACCCGTCAACCGCTCATCGACCATGCTGCGTAATTTACGGCGCAGAGTCTCTCCATCTGCCCACTCCTCCACGCTCACCGTGGAACCGACATAGCCATCATCCCCCGTTTTCCTGACACCCAGAGCATCGCACCACGTCGCCGGAAGATACTGTCGAGACTTTTCCGGAAACTTGTACCCAGCTATCCCTCCGGCTACGCCCAGTAGGATAAGTGCGAACAAGCTTGTCAAAGCCGCTTTCAAAGCTATGTATAGCGGATCTACCGACTTTGAAAATTACCACGCAGATCGTTGTTTCGCAGGGATGGTGGCGTATCCAAATCATCGGGTTCCGCGTCATCCGGCATGCGATTTCCGCCGGCGGGAACGTAGCGGCTGGGAGGAGCGCCACCGTAAAGTGCTCCTCCGCCGTCGGATTCGTTCTCATTGAGATCGTGCAATACTCCGGTGTGCGCTCTGACCACGGGGGGCATGGATTCCTCTTCCCGATCACGGCGAACACTCGGCTGCGGAGAGGAGAAGAGGTCAAGTTGACGGGGATTTGGCGCCACAGGCGTCGGCTGTGAGTCTTCGTGAGGCTCGGGAATATCCCTTGTCTCCTCTTCCTCGTCGTAAAGATTTTCATCCTCTTCCTCGTCGCCCTCCTCAGATTCCTCCACTTCGGCTTCGTCAACCTCGGGTTCATCTTCAGGAGTCTCGTCGAGTTCAGGAATTGCGGATACGGTGTCTGCATCATCACACGTTTCTTCCTCCTCTCCGGGCTGCTCATCGCTGCCGTCCGTTTCTACCGCCGGTTCTTTTTCTTCCGGACGCAAAGGCACCGGCGCAGCCTCACATGCGGATTTGAACTCCTGCGCATCGATTGAGGCAATGAGCGTGACGCGCACTTCCTCACCAAGACTCGACTTCACAGAGGCGCCAAAGAATATCTGAACGTCGTCGTTGCCGAGTGCTTCGCGGACCACTTCCATGGCCTGGCGAATTTCGCTGATAGAGAGGGTATCGCCCCCGGCGATGTGCACGATGGCTCTGCGCGCGAAGCGCAAGGCGCCATGGTAAGATGAAAGTGGGGAATCTATGGCAGCGCGGGCGGCTTGCTCCGCACGGTCGGCTCCATAGCCGCTGCCGGAGCCGAACACGCAGCGCGAATCACTATTCTCCAAAGCTGCTGCAAGCTCATCTAAACCCAAATTGATAAGACCGGGAGAGGTCGCCATCATCGGTACCGATGCAGTGGCTTTGGCGAGCAGGCGATCGACTTCCTCGAATACTTCACGAGCACCGCTGCGGTCGATGAAAAGTCCCTCCATGTAGTCGTTCTCAAAGCAAAAAACGATGTCAGAGAGACGCGCAATTTGTTCGCGTGCTTGCTCAGCCTGTTCCAAGCGGCGTTTGCCCTCGAAGCTAAAGGGCATCACCAGCACGCTCACGAGGAATACGCCAGATTCCCGCGCCAGCCTCGCCAGTTCTGGCGCTGCGCCGGAACCTGTCCCCCCACCGAGTCCTGCCACCATGACCACCAGTTTGATGTCCTGCAGCATTTCCATAACGCGCTGCCCGCTCTCTTCCATGGCCTGCTTACCCACCTCTGGGTCGCCGCCGGAGCCAAGACCGTGGCTGATTCCTTCGCCCAGCTGAATAAACTCCACATTGCCGCAAGCGTTCCCCACCCGCTCATCCAGCGACATGATGTAGAGACGCACATGATCGGCGCTGGAAGCGTTAAAACACTTGAGTACATTGGCACCGGCGCCGCCGATACCAACGATGGCAATGCCGCCCTTCTTTGTCTTTTCTTCGCGATATTCTAGCATTGTGTAGAGAGGTTGGTATTATTTTCCGCGCAAGAGCACTCTGCGCAACCAGTCAAGCCAAGATGGCCAGCTGGTAGCACGTGCCGTTTCATCTTCGTATTTTTGTGCATAGCGGATCAATCCGATGGCAGTAAAATAGCGAGGATCATTCAAGTAGCTTCTCTCTTCCCCCATGGGCTGCATAGGCCAACGTTGCACACGCGTGCCAAATACCGAGCCTGCCAACCCATCCAGCCCCCTCATGAGACTTGTTCCGCCGGACAAATACACCTCAAGTTCGTTTCTTCGCCATAGTTCACCCGGCACGCGGCGCTTGACTCTTTCCAGGATGTCACGCAGCCTGTCTTGTATAATCTGGTTCAGTTCACCACGCATGATGGCGACACTGCGCAACCCCGTATCAGTGCGGTACAATGCGAGCGAGCGATCCTTCGTATCGCCAACGGCGTTACCTTCGCGGCATTTCAGTGCCTCTGCGGCCTCCATGGATACGCCGTGACCTGTCACGACGATAATGTCATTATTAATGGTACGCCCGCCGGCGGGAATGCACCCGCAGGTTACAATTTCACCGCCCTTGTAGCAAATGTAGTCCGTGGTGCCGCCGCCGATGTCGATAACCAGCGCGCCACTCTCTTTCTGCGATCTCTTGAGTACACGCATAGCTGTGGCCAACGGCGCAAATACCATGCAGCTCACCTCCAACGGCACATCCATGACGCATCGCAACGAGTTTTGCAACCGAGGACGACTGCCGTGAATAACGTGACAATTTACATCGATCGTGCGTCCACTGAGTCCCTCCGGAAAAAGAGTCGGAGGACGCCCGTCGATAGAATAACCGCCCAGTTCGCGATTGATCACGAAACGATCTGGTACCAAATCAAGATTTTCCGCCTTTTCCCTCGCACGTGCCAGAAATTCCTCGTCTACGAGCGTTTCCTCTTCCGGCAATCGATAGGAGCCTGTGTTTGATTCTCCGTAAATGTGTTCGCCAGTCACGCTGAGGTACACGTTCACAATATCGGCGTTAGCGCTATTCTGAGCCAGTTCCAGCGCGTCGCGAACGCATTGGCGCGCGAGCTGGGGCTTTTCAATCTCACCTTTCAACACACCGGCACTCGGGACACAACCAACCCCAATGATGGTGGCCGTTGCATCTGGACGCACCTCACCTACTACCATACAAGTTTTTGATGTTCCAATCTCTAATCCGACGTATATTTGTGATTGTGCCATTGTGGATCTCTCTATTTCTACTATCGTGCGATGAAGTTCCTGCACCATCCTACCACATACCATCCCCTTTTTTCCAGCTAATTTTCAACTTTTCTTCACAAAAATCGGCGCATCGCAATGCTCAGTTATTAAGGGTAACGCGCCTCGTTGCCGCGGAGTTTTTCACCGTGTCATTGTGCTTGCCAGCCCGGAAAAAGATGTGTACAATGTCGTCCCGTGCACGATTTCGATTTTAACACCAGCCCTTTCATCTTGTTTTGGGAGGTGACACGTGCCTGCGCGCTGGCTTGTCGACATTGTCGGGCTGTTGCACAATCAAAAGCTAATCCTCAAGAGCTTACGCATGAAGAAGCTCTTGGATTGGTAAACGATATTCGTGAACTGAACCCCGCCATGCTGGTGCTCACAGGGGGAGATCCGATGATGCGCCGGGATCTGCCGGAGCTTATCCGTTCTGCAACGGATGCTGGGTTGCATGTATCGTTGAGCCCGGCAGCCACACCTCGTTTGCTTCATGCAGATTTTCCCGCTCTAAAAGCTGCCGGCATATGTAGCTTGAGCTTAAGTTTGGATGGTGCGTGCGCTGAGACGCATGACCGTTTCCGAGGTGTGCCTCATACCTTTGAGCGTACCCTGCAAGCAGCGGACCTCGTCAAACAGGCAGGCATCATGCTGCAGGTGAATACCACGCTTTCAAAAACGACTCTTCCTGAATTTGAGGCATTTGTGGAGCTTATGCGGCAAATCCAGCCGGATGTGTGGAGCATTTTTGTATTGGTGCCCACCGGACGTGCTCAGGTGGAGGATTTACCTGCGGCGGAGGAATTGGAAGGCGTTTGGCAGAGGCTTGTCAATCTGCGAAAGGAGCTTCCTTTTGCGTTGAAAACAACGGAGGGACACCATTTCCGGCGCGCTTTATTGCAAGCTGCCCAGAGGGGGGATAAACCGCCGCGCCGACTGATTCCAACTCGTGATGGCAAAGGCGTTCTCTTCATTTCACACACCGGGGAAGTGCAGCCCAGCGGCTTCTTGCCCATCACCATAGGTAATGTTCGTACGGACAATTTGGCCCGGCTCTACCGTGAGCATCCCATGATGCGAAAGTTGAGGGATGATGAAGCTCTGGGCGGTAAATGCGGTGTATGTGAGTTTCGGCATGTATGCGGCGGTTCTCGCGCTCGTGCCTACGGAGTCACCGGGGACGCTTTCGCTGAAGAACCACTCTGTAGCTTTATCCCCAATGGACTTTCCGTCAATTCTTTATCATGATTAACATTTCTCGACTTTGGTCCGGTATTGACCAGCCTGCCGACAATCTGCGCTACGGGTTGCACAGTTCCACGGGCTGCTCTCCCGCCTCGTCGCGCACACGCAAGCCCATTGTGGTGTGGAATATCACGCGCACCTGCAACTTGCGTTGCGTGCATTGCTACGCTGATGCCCATGCGCAAACCTACCCTGGAGAGCTTACCTTGGAGCAGTGCTTCGCAGTGATTGATGACTTAGCAGATTATGGGGCCAATGCGTTGCTGCTGTCCGGCGGGGAACCTCTTTTGCATCCACATCTGCCTGAACTTCTGACGCGAGCGGCTGCTCGTGGGCTCAAAGTGACCATTTCTACTAACGGTACGCGCATTACCCCGGAGTGGGCTCAACGTTTCAAAGATTCCGGAGTAGCCTACGTGGGAATCTCGTTGGACGGCATTGGTTCCGTGCATGACCAGTTTCGTGGAGTGCCCGGCTCCTTTGATGCCGCCATTCGCGGGTTCCGCTTATGCGAACGAGTCGGACAGAAAACAGGTCTGCGCCTCACCCTGACACGCGGTAATGTGCAGTGTATGCCGAAAATTCTCGATTATATTGAGAATGAAAATATTCAGCGTGTTTGTTTTTACCATCTTGTGCCCACTGGGCGCGGAGTAGATGTGGCGGCGTTACTTCCGGAAGAATCGCGCTCGGCGCTAGATATGCTACTGGAGCGAGCTAGTGCCTGGCATGCCTCCGGCAGTACTCGTGAGCTGCTTACAGTGACTCAACCGGCGGATGGGGTGTATATCCTCCTGCGTCAGCTACGTGCAGGAATGAGTCAAGCCGCGGCGCAGACGCTTCGTCTGCTCTCATGGAATGGTGGTGGTGCAAACAGCTCAGGACGTGGCATTGCTAATATTGATACTCAAGGAAATATTCATCCTGACCAATTTTGGCAGCAACTCACTCTCGGCAATGTCAAAAAGGAGCCCCTGTCGCGTGTGTGGGAGGCCTCTCTCTCTCCCAGTGCGCAACAACTACGTGAGTTGCGCGGTAGCGACGATCCGGTCGAACGTCAAAAGAAGCTCAGTGGTCCCTGCGCTACATGCCGTCACTTCGCTTTATGCGGCGGCGGCTACCGCACCCGAGCTGCCATTGTCAATGGACACTGGTTCGGCAGTGATCCGGCCTGCTATCTCACTGACACCGAGCGCCAGACGCCTCTCCCGGGAGGAGGAGAGAACGAATGAGTGTGGCGAATTTGTCAGCTATGCGTTTCGGCGCGCGGAATGGCTGCGTCGGCTTGGGTCATTTGACCGAGGACACGGCGGTATTCCATGGGGAAGACCTTGACGAAGTTGGGGAGGGCATTGTCGAAGTCTGACAGGATATCGCGGGCACGCTGGGATCCGGTAGCGCGGGCATGCTCCTCGATGAGCGAGCGGAGGCGCGCGATGTCTTCGGGATCGGAGACAGGATCGAGGTCAATCATGTCAAGGTTGCAATAGCGATCAAAGAGGTGTTGTTCGTCCCAGACGTAAGCGATGCCTCCACTCATGCCGGCGCCGAAGTTGTGACCTGTAGGGCCGAGAACGACCACACATCCCCCGGTCATGTATTCGCAACAGTGGTCGCCGGTGCCTTCAACTACGGCGCACGCGCCGGAGTTGCGTACGGCAAAGCGCTCTCCCACCTGTCCACGGATAAACATTTTGCCGCTCGTAGCGCCGTAGAGAAGAACATTGCCGGCGATGACATTATCCCCTGGCACATAGGTGCTTTCTGGAAATGGGGTCAGAATAATCTTACCACCTGAGAGTCCCTTTCCAACATAATCGTTGGCTTGGCCATGGAGCGATAGGGTGATGCCATGCGCCAGAAACGCTCCGAAGCTCTGACCGGCGGTACCGTCCAGCTCAATAGTCAGTGTATCATCCGGCAGACCTACATTCCCGTATTTTGAGGCAATGAGGTAGGAAAGTCGGGTGCCGGCGGCACGCTGAGTGTTGCGGATGCTGTGGTGGATTTTCACCGGTCTGCCCTCATCGAGAGCAGGGGAAGCTTCCGCCAGCAGATCATCGTCGAAAGTCGGACAGGTATTGATTGTATGCGCCGCACCGGATACATGGAGGGACTCGGAACGCAAAATGCGCGAAAAATCAAGGTGTTGAGCCTTCCAAAAATCAACGGCACGATTGACGCGCAGCAGATCAGCTCGACCGACGGCATCATCTAGCCGACGCAGGCCAAGAGCCGCCAGATACTCGCGCACCTCACGCGCGACAAATCGCATGAAGGAAACAATGTGTTCCGGTTTGCCACGGAATCGTTTGCGCAATTCCAAATCCTGCGTTGCCACTCCTACGGGGCAGGTGTTTTTATTGCACACTCGCGCCATGATACAACCGAGCGCTATGAGCATGGACGTGGCAAAACCATATTCTTCCGCTCCGAGCAAGGTGGCGATGATCACATCGCGACCATTCTTGATGAGTCCATCCGCCTGCAGGCGCACTTTATCACGTAGTCCATTGAGAACAAGTGTCTGATGTGCTTCTGCAACGCCGAGTTCCCAAGGCATTCCGGCATACTTGACAGAGGTGAGTGGAGAGGCGCCCGTGCCGCCATCGTGCCCGGAAATGAGTACTACATCTGCTCCACCCTTCACTACACCGGCTGCCACAGTTCCCACACCGAGTTCCGAAACTAGCTTCACACTCACGCGGGCCTTCGGATTGGCGTTGCGGAGATCGAAAATAAGCTCTGCCAGATCCTCAATGGAGTAGATGTCATGGTGTGGTGGCGGAGATATGAGCGTGACTCCGGGGGTGGAGTGTCTCACGCGTGCGATTTCCTCATTGACTTTGCCTCCTGGAAGTTGACCGCCCTCACCCGGCTTAGCTCCTTGAGCTACTTTAATTTGAAGTTCTTTTGCATGAGCTAGATATTCGGCAGTTACGCCAAAACGACCACTTGCCACCTGTTTCACGGCTGAGCAACGGTTTTCGCCGCCCGGCTGAGAAATGTAGCGAGCGGGGTCCTCCCCCCCCTCGCCGCAGTTGCTCATGGCTCCGATGCGGTTCATGGCCACGGCGATCATCTCGTGCGCTTCTTTGGAGATAGCGCCGAAGCTCATGGCACCGGAGACGAAACGCCGCATGATGCTTTCCTCACTCTCCACTTCTTCCAATGGTATCGACTGACTGTCAGCGAAATCTAATAGACCGCGCAGCGTGCAGAGTGTCTCCGCGTTCTCATTCACCATCTCGGAAAACACCTTAAATTGCGCATAATCGTCGTTTCTCAGCGCCTTTTGGAATTGTCCGATGACTTTGGATGTCCAAACATGCTTCTCGCCACCTTTCTTCCACTTGTAAATGCCTGCATTTTCAAGCTGGTCTCGAGGATCGAATATGAGGTCTTTGGAATGGCGAAGACGTTCTACGGCTTCACGAGCAATTTCAGAGAGTCCGATACCACCAACACGTGAGGCGGTACCCGGGAAAAAGTGGGAAACGACCTCCTCTCCAAGACCGATTGCCTCGAAAATTTGAGCGCCACGGTAAGAACGGAGAGTGGATATCCCCATCTTGCTCATCGTCTTAAGGAGTCCAAAATCAACTGCCTCCAAGTAATTCTCTATGGCCTTTGTCGCGGAAACGGATGGGGAGAGTTTACCCGCCTGCGCGAGTTGTACCAATGTGCTCATAGCCAACCATGGGCAAACTGCTGTGGCACCATAACCTAGTAGTAGTGCAAAGTGCATCACCTGTCTCGCCTCGCCTGTTTCAGCAATGACGCCAGTGCCTGTGCGCACTCCCATTTCGCGTAGCTTGCCATTGACCGCAGCCACAGCCAGCAGACTGGGGATGGGCGCTTCGTTGCCGGAGAGTTCGCGATCGGAAAGGATGATGATACGGTAACCACGGTTGATTGCTTGCTCAGCCTGTTTTTCAAGTTCGCCAATTGCTTCTTGAAGTCCCGACGGGGAAAGGGAGGAAAAACCGGTGGAAAGCGTGATGCAGCGAAAATCCTCCTCCTTGTTGCTCTTCAAGGCTTCCAAGTCGCTCAGAGTCAGAATGGGGCGGGCCAGTTTAATGATACGAGCCATCTGCGGGGTCTCATCCAAGATATTGGCTGGGTTCCCAATAAAGGTGGTGAGAGACATCACGAGCTGCTCGCGAATGGGGTCAATGGGAGGATTGGTCACCTGGGCAAACTGCTGCTTGAAATAATCAAACAGCAGCTGAGGTCGCTCCGAGAGCACGGCGAGGGCAGCATCGTTGCCCATAGCATACACGGCATCGTGGGCCGTATCTGCCATGGGAAGCAGAAAATGCTCCATTTCATCCGCTGTGTACCCAAAGAGGGTCTGAGCAAACTGAATTCGTTTGGGATTCACGTGCGGGGCGTCCACGCTGTCAAAAATGCCGTGAATTTTGATGCGGTTTTCCTGGCACCAGCGCCGATAGGGTCTCATACGTGCCACCTTAGTTTTCGTTTCAGCGCTGTATGAGATGCGTTTTGTGATGAAATCAATCCATACGATGTCACCGGGTTTCAGGCTGCCGCGTTTCACAACTTTGGCGGGATCGGTGTCCAACACGCCTGCCTCGCTGGCGAGTACGAAGAGTCCGTCTGCGTCCAACTCGTAGCGCGCAGGACGCAATCCATTGCGATCCAAGATAGCACCGGCACCCAAACCATTGGAAAAGCAAACGGCGGCAGGACCATCCCACGGCGCCATGAAGCCGGAATGGTAGTCGTAGAAGCCGCGTAGGTCCTCGCCTATGAAATAGCGCGCCCCGAATGCTTGGGGAATAAGCATCATCATGCTGTGGGGCAGACTGCGCCCAGCAGTCACCAGCAGTTCCAGCGCATTATCCAGGCAGGCGGAGTCGCTTTGTCCCTCCGGAATGATGGGTAGCAGCTTCTGGATGTCATCACCGAAGAGAGGGCTGGATAGGCTATGCTCACAGGCGCTCATCTGATTAAGATTGCCGCGCAGGGTGTTCACTTCGCCATTGTGAGCGAGATAGCGGAAGGGGTGCGCGAGCGGCCAGCTTGGGAATGTGTTGGTAGAATAACGCTGGTGAACGATAGCGAGGCAGCTCTTGAAAAGAGGATGCGCCAAATCTTTGTAATATAGCGGGAGCTGAGGCGCGAGCAGCAGTCCTTTGTAAACAATAGTGCGCGCCGAAAGCGAAGCTACGTAAAAGCGGTCGCCCAGTTCCGGCATGGCTTCTGCCACCCGTTTTTCCATGACGCGGCGTAAAACGTAGAGACGACGCTCAAAGGTATCACCGTCATCGCAGGGCGCTGCGAAGAAAAATTGCTCGATAAATGGGGCGCATTCGCGTGCAGTGCGTCCAATAGCTTCTTCGTCCACTGGCACCGTACGGCGTCCTAGCTCTACAATGCCTTCTTCAGCGGCAGCGGCTTCGATATGCTCACAGCAGGCAGCGCGCTGTGCTTCATCTTTTGGCAAGAAAAACATTCCCACTGCATACTTGCCTGCCCCCGGCAATTCGAAGGAACACTGTGTACTGAAAAATTCGTGCGGAAGCTGCAAAAGCATGCCTGCCCCATCGCCGGTATCCGGGTCACTTCCCGCCGCTCCTCGGTGCAGCAAACGTTCCAAGATCGCAATCCCCTTTTCTACGATCTGGTGCGAAGCCACGGCATGTGTATCCACAACCATACCGACCCCGCAGGCATCATGCTCCAGCAGTGGGTGATAGAGCCCCTGCTCCTGCGGCAAATACGTGCTAGTTCTCACGGTGCTGTCATTGTTAATCAGTTGTCGGCTCCACAGCTCAGCCGACGCGCATTTTAACGTAAATGACCAGTGATTGCAACCCTCAATTTTTTTGCTCAGAACTCTTTTCGCGACAAAAACCATGCGGCGAGCAACAGGTGCAGTAGTGCATAGGCTATGGCAATAAGCAACAACCCAGCCAACAGGGGGAACGATATCATCTCGCCGGCAGCCGTCGCGTCCGTGAGCGAGAAAAGCGAAAAATCTGGGACAAGTACGGCAAAAATTTGCTGAACCCACTGCAAGGCAGAACTCATCCCAATGCTTCCGGAAGTAACGATTCCCTGAAAGATCTGCCCTTGGAACATGCCGATAAAATAAGCGCCGAGAGAAATCACGATACTCACAATCGTGCCGCTTGTGACGCCGGAGATAAGGAGAGTAAAGGTGGTCAGCACGGCGAGGCCGAGGAACATAGCGAAGATGCCGGCCTGAGTGGGCAGGGCGTTGCCGGCGGTGCGCACCTGCTGCAAATACGGCTCCATATCATCCGCTGAAAAACCGGCAGCAGCAAGCTGATTGTGCACTTGCGCCTCAATTCCCGGCTCGCGCAACTGCATGAGCAATACCATTAATCCATCCATCACCAACAGCATCACTGCCAGCAGAGCAAGTACCCCCAACGCCTTACCCGCCAAATAATCGAAACGCGGCACTGGTTTGCAGAGGATGGTATAGAGGATGCGATCCTCGGTATCGCGTGGGATGAGCAGAGCCGTGGCGGCTACGCAAAAGATCATTCCGAAGAGACGCATACAGCCGGTGGCGACATCTTGAATGAGTTGCAATTGTCCAACCCCGGCAAACTCAACGCCCAAATTCTGCTGATACGGCATAAATTGCAATGCCAAAAATCCCACTGCAAAAAGTGCCAGCACGATGAAAAGGCGCATGCGTACCAATTGGATGAAGGTAACGGTCGCCACCGCGACAATGCGGTTCGGTGCGTGCAGCAGGTAACTCACGAGCGCGGGCATGGACTCTATTTGCGCGCAGCTTTTTCTCCCTCGTCAATAAGGCGCCAAAATGAGCGGGATTCACCGAGGCGTTGATCCTCTGAACCATTCCCCATGCCGGATCGGAAGAGAAAATCGCGCAGCGAATTGGTGTGCAGCACCCGTTGCACCACGATCTTGTCATCCTCCGTGGTGAAGTATATGCGATAATCCTTGGAACGATAACGGAAAATGCGTCGACCATCCCTCTCTACCACGCCGAATGGGGCTCCCGCCGTCTCCCCGTCTTCGATCTTCGCACCGTCCACTTGGAAGCTGTTGATAAGCTCCAGCTGTTCCAGCGTCGGAATGGCCGAAAGCTCGGATGCGCTAATCTCATTGAATATGATCTGATGCACGCTCGCATTGTAGCACCCTGAGCATTCTTCCTGCAAGTCTAAAAAATGTCTGCCTGAATCTACACCCACACGTGTCCCATGAAAATCTTCTCTTGGCCCATTCAACCCATTCATCATGAGCTGTCCATGGATGAAGGACGG
>CANQSS010000016.1 GCA_947626545.1 uncultured Akkermansia sp.
AAACAAATGCGTGACACATCCACGCCCGTGTTGCCTAATTTTGTGTATTTCATGTTCGTACTTAAGAAGTCAGTACCTCTTATACCCTATCAAGTCACTTGAGGGCAAGTTTTTTTCACGGAACGAATGATGCATTCAGCCTCTCCTACTTTCAAAATCTCTCAAAGATATGAAAACCGGTAACGAGATGGGTAAGGAGGTGGGCGGAAGGAGAAAATCGCGCAGGGAGAAGAAGATGATGCCATCGTCATTTCGGTGGGGGGATGCATAATCATCATCATACAAGGTTTCATCGTTTCGCTCTTGGAGCGTATGGATGAATTTCAGTATGGTCCTGACTACCAATCGAACGTTACCCTTTTTCAATTCCGGCCTCAGGGCATCCAACCCATCTCTCATTTCATCCGTCACAACCATCCAATTGATACCATAGTCGTCATAATGGCCATACCACCCCCTTTTCTCCTCCATGTAATCAAACAACCTCTCCTCCCTGTTCGCGAATCATGGATTTACTTTATGACAAAACGGCAGCAGCTTTTTTTTCTTTGCATTCCTGCTGAAAATTTCGACCGCCCGGACTATTCACTCCCGTACTGTTTTTTCCAGTACTCGGTTATATCGAAGTAGAGTCGGTGCGTGACGTCCCCTTCATCGTACGGGATGACAATGGTGTGTACGTCGTAAGTTTTGTCGTCCTTCTTCCCATGCACAAGAGCCTGCCTGATGGGCTCAGGGAGATAATGCGGTATTCATTATGAACAACATCGGGAGTGCTATCCTTCATCACCCAGGCAGTTTCCTTGGTAAAGCCAGGACCTCCCTGTACATTCAGATCCCGGTTTGATCTCACAGCGGCGGCGCGTTTTGCAACTTTCGTCTCAATCTCTTTGATCTGTTCCGGAGTAGCCTCTTCCGCCGCCGACCGCAGGCATGGCACTTGGTTGATGTTGGCGATAATGCCGCCGACTTGCTTGATGTCATCATTGCCACAGCAATCGTGACCTTTCATTCTGTTCAAGATATCAACCACCCGCTTCACCTCTTTTTCGAGACTGTGCCCCAGGGGGAGCATTTTTTCCTCAATGGTCGCCTCAACGGCCTCTTCCATACATATGCGTTCGTCACCGTATTCCTTGAGAGCAAATACTGTGGGCAAATAAGTGAAATGATCGCCTGTTTCACGTGCAGATTTGCAGAATTCTTTCGTTATGACCGGGTTCGTGCCATCCGTCGTCTGTTCCTGCTGTTGTTGAGATTTTGTATCGTCGGCAGTAGCAATGACGGGAAAAATTGCCAACATAAGAGACACAGCCATGGTTTCCCTGTACGAGGTCTTCATCGCAGCTGCTCACCGTACCAAGTATTGCCTGCCTTAGCAAGCACAAAATATACTATTTCATAAACATGAAAATCGTGGATTCGATGCAAGAGCCTTTCTGGTGCAACATCGCTTTTTCTTTGCTATGGGAGCCAGAAGTTTCATGGAAAACTGTCGTCATGCTGGAGATTGCTGACTTCGCCGGTTTTAGAGTAATCTGTCATCATAAATACCTCCAACAACTCAGCTCCGGTAATAACCGACATATTTTCCCATTATGGCACGTTAAGCAATGTGATGGAGTTCAAGTCTTTTTACGCCACAGCGATCGCAGAGAATCCCATGAGGAATGAGATGAGTAATTCATGCCTGTTCCGGGCAAGCCTACTGTCTTGCGAACTCCTGATTTTCCAAATGTCAGGTTTGCGCCCCGGGTTCCGCACGAGAGGGATATTCCTCGTTTGCTTAAATTGAGAGTGATTCCCGGCAAAAGTTTAATGCGTCTGTAAAATCGAAATCCCATGTTTCTTCTAACTTTTTTCAGTACTGCTTCAAATTCAGTGCGTATATGTCGAACTGCAGGATGCCTGATCCCCAAGAGTTTGGCATGATACAGTTATGTGAAAATCATTCCAACGTACGAGATCAGGAGGTAGCATCCCTGCGCCAGTAAATGGTAAAGATAATGCAGGCATTGTCAAGTATGAATGGAAAACTCCGCAATCCCCTCCGCCGTCTTCCTCCCGCTCACCGTCCCCACCGCCTGCATAAACCACGCCTGCAGCTCATCCGTCCTCCCCTTGATGCCCACATTCATCTGCGCCCACTTCCGGCTCATCCTCTCCGCAAACCATCCCCCCAGCTCCTTCCTCCATCCCATCATCTTCCCCGTGAAAGACGTGAACGCATAGAACGGAAAGTTTAGCACATTCTTCAGCCCCGTCCCCTTCGCCGCCGTCTCCTCCACCTGCGCGTTAATCGTCGCCTCCTCCCCGTATCCCTTCCATCCCTTCGTCTCGCGCACCTTCGCCTTCATATAGGCAATCTTCTCCCTCCTCGCCTGCTGCTTCTCTGCCCAGGCATCCCTCCCGCTCATCACCCTCTCCGTAAAATACTCCTCCGCCGCCAGAGCCTGCTCATAGCTCATCTTCCCCCACTCCCCAAACATCCTCCGCATCATCACCTCCTTGCTCAGCTCCGCCCTCTTCCCCTCATCCGTCTCCTCCTCCAGCAGCCTCTCCAGCCGCTCCGTCTCCGCCTCATAATCCCCGCTCTCCCCCTTCTCCCCGGGCTTCGCATCCATGTGCTTATACGCATCCTGCACAAACCGGTACGTCTCCGCATCCGCCTTCCCCCTCGGCCAGGCCCTCCCCCTCTCCCTCTTCGGGTAAAGCCTCTTCGCCATATCATCCATCCTCTCCCGCGCACGGTCCTTCAAAAACCTCTCCAGCGTCCGCCGGCACTTCGCCGCCACATTCACCAAAATCGCATCCATCCTCTTGCCCACCATATCCGCCAAAAACTCCTTCAGCCCCTGCTCGCTCACACCAAACTCCTCCTTACGCGCCACCTCATCCCGGAAACGCGCCGCCCACGCCGCATACCTCTTATCATCCTTCAACTCCTCGCTCAGCGTCACCTCCCCGCTCTCCATCATCTGCGCATACCACGTCGCCCACCTCAACTGCACATCCAGCCACCCCACGCGATACCTCCCGGGCAACGCCGCCCTCGTACTCTCCAGCAGCGCCACCATCCTTGCCATCGCCTCCATCCCTCGCCCCAGCCGGCTCCTCTCCCCCTCCTTCCCTGCCATCACCGCCTTAAACCTCTCCATCCAAGCATCCCACGCCTCCACCATCGCCTTCGCCTCCCTCTCCTCCCTCCTCCCCAGCAGCAACTCATGCACCCTCCTCGTCAGCTCCATCTCCCTCGCCCTCCTCATCGCCCCGCTAAAATCCTGCTTACTCCACACCTTCTCATCCATCTCCTCCCAACTCACATAAAAATCCTCCGCCGCCCCATCAGCCACCATCACCGCATCCACATTCTCCACATCCAGCACCACCGCCCCATCATGCGACGTCACCACCATCGGCGCCCCCACATACTCCCAGAACGGCCCCATCAACTCCGGCTGGTCATACGCCTCCGCAGACCCCTCAATATCCACCGGATCAAACGCATCCACCACACCATCGATAACCTCCTCGCGCACCTCCCCATCATCCGTATACATATCCATCCCGTGATCACTCGCCCACTGCCGCGCCATATCCGTCAGCGCATAGTAATCCTCCACACAATCCCGCACAAACTCCCGCACAGCCTCCCGCCCCTCTTCCGTCCTCATATCAATCAACTTCTCCCCCTCCCTCGGGCGAATATACCAAATACTCGACTCATCATCACCCTTCCCCGCATAAAACCGCGCCACATTATTATCCCTCGTGCACTGCACCACATACCCCGTCTGCAAATCCCTCTTACTCTGCCGCCCATGCACATACCACCCCTCCGGCGGCCTCCCATCATAATTCTCCCTCCAATGCGCCCGCAGCCTCGCCACCTCCGCGCTCGTCATACTCGCACTGAACCCGGACACCACACCATCCGTCCCCTGCCCCTCAATCCGCACCTCCTCCACCCTCTGCCAGTCCGGATTATCTTCCGAATACTCACTCCACTTGTGACGATTATTGATACGTGTTATCTTGACATAATCCTCATTGAAAATCACATAATTATACATCTTCTCCCCATCCTTCTTCCCGCGCGACATCCCATCCTCATACTTATTCCCCCTTATCCCATGCGCATCCAGCCATTGAGACGCCGCTTTATCACTTCCCAACAGCCTCTCCAAGCTCCGATAAATATCTTGTCCCTTCTCCTTCCCCGTGTACTCGCCACCCTCATTCCTGTACGCCTCAAGCAGCCCCGGGTGTTCATCAAAAAGCCGCCCCGCATCCTCATCCCAATGCAGAACATTGCTATCATCCACATCCAAATCCGCCAGATAATTCACCGCAAACTTCCCATCCGGATTCAGTCGCACAAACATATCCTCCCCGTCCACACGCGACTCAACATCCACCCACAATCCCCCCTCATCCGTCTCACTCCTTTGAATCTCCATATTCTCAAACGCCTCAAAGAAAAACTCCAAATCCTCCTCACTCGCCCCCTCACTCTCCAGCGCCCCATAAAGCTCATCCCTCATCGCAGACGCCCCAAAACTATCCATCGCACCCCCCAAATCATACAACACCCTCTCATCCACCTCCTCCACATGAAGCGCCTCCCCAAGCAACCTCATCAGCCGCTCCTCCTTACTCCCCGGCGCAATCGGCTCCCCTGCCGTAGAAAACTGCCGGTGATAAAAAGCATTCGCCGACCACCGCGTCGACCAATAAAGCCCCCACCCCTGCGACTGCGTACCCTCACCACTGCCAACCTTATCCAAATCCGGCTCCCGGAACAAATGCGGACTCGCCTGCTGCGCACCCCTCACACTCGCACTAAAATCATCACCCCTCCCATCCACAATCACCCCGTTTGCCACCTCCATCACACCATCCCTCATCAACCCCTTCTCCTTCGCCTCACTCACACTCATCGAAACATCCCCCTTGACATCCTCGCCCCCCTGTGATTGAATAGCGTCGCGGGGGAAGCCAAGGCTATGACCTTGTACGTGGTCGGGTGAAACTCCCTGACTCCCCCGCCGTTTTTCTATCTGCGCCACCTCCCTCTCAAAAATCGTCAGATCACCCCCATCTGACAATTTCTCTTCCACAATTTCCGGCTTCCCCTCAAAATCACTATTGACGTTTTTGAGATAATCTGCTAATGTGTCCTCGGATGGAGATACCGCGAGATAGGATTTTAAGTCCTCGACTGGCGGCGTCTCCATCCCTTTTTGTATAACCTTCGGCGTCCCGAACTCGTAAAATCGTAAACGCTTCGGATCCGCTTCATCCTTACGATGAACCGCCGCAAACCACATCATCATCTTCTCCCCATTCACCGTAATCGGGTGCCCGAACACGTGAAATTCATCAGACATATCCACCATCTTTCTCCTGTGCTTCCCCTCATTTTCCTTGTGCACCGGTGTACTTTGTTGAAGATGATAAGCCTCCACAACAACTTCCTCCATTTTCTTGCCCGCCTCATTCTTCGTCTGATTTCTCACCCCTTTGGAAGCCGTACTTTTTACATCACTTGAATCATGGAAATATAGCTTATTCCCCGTCCTTCTAATCACCAACTCTTTCCCGGCAAGAACCTTCGAATAAAACTCCTTGAAATCATCCAGCCACGTCTTCCCGCTATCCGGCGCCTTCTTTGGCGTGAAGTTAATCTCCACCGGCTTCACCACATCATTCAAATGCTCGCTTAACCCCGTCGTATCATTCACCACCCGATACCTCTTCTCCCCCTCATTCCTCCCCACCATCTGCGCACTCCCCATACCATCCGCCCCGAAAAGCGAATCCACATGCGCCTCCAGGTACTCCCGCGCCTCCCTCTCCTTCTCCTCCTGCTCCCGGCGCATCTGCTCCTCCATATCCTCCTTCCTCTCCGGCGTCAAATACCTCGCAATCGGGTCCAGCTTACTCTCCCCGTCCCACTCCAGCGAATCGCGCATCAACTCCGCATCGCTCGCCATGTGCTTAAACCTCTCCATCAGCCTCACCAGCTCCTCCAGCGTGTACTCCTCGCTCCCCTCCTTGCGCGTCACCGTGTACCCCTGCCGCGCCACCTCCTCCGCATTCTCGCTCGCCCTCTGCGCCCCCTCTCCCGCCTTAATCTTCTGCCTCAAAAACTCAATCGACCTCGCCGCAAACCTTCCCCTCTGCTTCAGCTCCTCCTCAAACCCTGCCCCAAAAAACAGCCACCCCTGCTTCATCTTCCCGCTCTTCGCCTCCATATCCCTCGCCGCCATCGTCTGAATCGCCACATTGATGCAATCCCAGCTCTCCCCATCCGCCAGCAGCTTCGCCGCCATCGCCTGCACATCATTCTTCTTCTGCGCGTCCTTGATGTACTCGCTCATCTTGCAAATAATCTCCACGCTCTCCGCCGCCCTCTTCCCCTTTATCTGCCCATTCCTCCACAAATCAAACAAAAACTGCCCCGCCTCGCGCCCGATATACACCCCGCGCGCACTGCGGCTCTCATTCCTCGTCAGCCCCTTATTGAACAGCTCCTCATCCGTCGGATTCATCTCCCTCACATACGTCGCCGCCGTCAGCTCATCCGCCTGGTCGTCGCGCATATTGTTCTCGTAATCCAACATCCGCGCCCACTTCTCATCGTGCTGCTCATCCTCCACAAAAACATACGCCACGTGGTGCGGCATCTTCTCATCCTTCATCAGCAAATCATACCGGTGCCGCCCGCTGATAAGCCATAGCTGCCCGTCCTTCCTCAGCCACAAATACAGCGCCCCCGCGCTCCCTTGGAAATCCCCCTTAATCTCTCTCCCCCTTATCGTCCCGTTATCCCCGCGTTCCCCTATCTTCACCTGCTCAATCTGCCCCGTTATCTTCTTCTTGTCCACCAGCCCCATCATGAATCCTCCCAGCCGGTGCATAATGCCCAGCCCTCCCACGAAAAGCCCCCTGTACTTCTCATCCACCAGCAAATCATCCCCCGCATCATCCAGCTCTCTCTGCACTGCCTGCGTATAATCCTCCTGCGTCCTCTCAGGCTCCGGCTTGTTCTGCTCCCGGCGTTCGATCGCTTCTGTCTCCTGCTTCACTTCCTCAATCACCTCCTGCGTATCGCGTCCTGGCTTGTCGCTGTTCGCCGCCTTCTCTCTCAGCTCCGCCACCTGCACCCGCGCCTGGTAGTGCGCCGTCCGGAAAATACTCTGCACCTTCACTCCCACTTTATTCAGCAGCGCATCCATCTTCGCCAGCCCGTCCGCATCCTTCTCCAGCATCGCCGCGTACGCCTGCTTCACCTTCGCAAACGTATCCGCCACCTGCACAATCCCATTGCTCATGTCCGCCAAATCCTGCATCCACTCCGGCACAATCGGCGAGCTCATAAAATTGCTCACCGCCATCGTCGAAAATGCCTCAATCACGCTCATCGCGTCCGCATTCCCCTTCCCATCGCGCAGCACTTCCTCAATCTTCACATCCTTATCCGCCTTGCTCACCGTCCGCCGCGCCTCTTCCACCACATCCGCCATCTCGTTCCACGCCTGTTGCATCGCATCCTCCGAGCTCAGCTCCTCATCCTCCTTCTGCAGCTCCATCGCCCGCGCCGCCACAATCTGGTCAAAAACGCTCTCCGTCACGTCCTCCAGCACTCCCCATCCGTCCGCTTCTTTCGGCAAGGCAAAAATAACCTCCCCTGCCACCACTTTCCCGTCCACCACCTGCACCATCCCTCTCCTCTGCCGAAAAACGTTGATGCCCGCATCCTCCGGCTTCCTCCCTCCCAACTTCGCCCGGTGCGCAAATCTCTCCGCAAAATTCGCTATGTTCCCCCACGTGTTCATCCGCCCCATCATCTCCACCTTCGTCCCGCGCGCTGCCTTCTCGCTCGCCCCTCCTTCCACGAGACTCTGAATCTGCCCCATCGCATACGCGCTGATGTCCTGCGCATCCTCCCACGTGATAAACCCGTGCCTCTTAATCCTCTCCCGCAGCTCCTCCGGCAGTCCCTCCGTGAGGTCCACCAAGTCAATCCCGGTCTCTTTCGCCGTCTCCTGCACCGCCTGGCTCATGCTCTCCCCCACGCGCTTCATCAACGCGTCAAGCATCGTCGCCCGCAGGCTAATCTTCACGCCGGGCTCCTTCGCGCGTATCCGTTTCAGCTCTCTCTGCTCAATCTCGTTGATTCTCTGCCGCAGGAAAAAGTCCGCATCCTCCGCCTTCATGGTCAGCGTCTGCCTCTCCTTCTCCCCCGGTCTCGCCGGCATCGTCATCTTAATCTTTCCATCCTCGGTCTCTTCCACCTCCGGCAGCACTCCTTCCTTCACATACATCCCCCACACGTCCTTCAACGCCTGCTGCGCCTCCGCATCCTTCCCCCTCGCAACCGCTCCCACGCCCGTCATCACCAGCGCGCTCCCCGCCTCCTGCAGCTCCTTGTTCCTCTTCAAAATCTCCGCCTTCGTCCCCTCCGGGTCCTCGTCCCAGTGCCTGTTCTCCATCGCCGCCGCTTCCTTCATCGGATTCTGCGACGCCATCGCCTCGTCAATCTCTTCCTTGCTCAGCCCGCGCGAGTACAGCAAGTTTCTCCCCTCCTGAAAATACCGCACATTGCTCCGCAGTGCAGGCAAACTCGCCCCCGCAACTGCCCCGCTGAACAACGCCACCGCCGCTATCTGCGCCGGGTCTGTCCATATCTGCTGCAACTCCGCGAAACAATCCGCAAAGCTCTTGCTCTTCGCGTGGCTCCATCCAAACCGGTCAAACATCTCCTCCGCCCCAAACTGCATCAGCCCTCCCGTCACAGGCTCCAGCACAGCCTCATCAATGAACCCTACCCCGGACTCATACACCAACGCCTTCCACGTGCTCGTCTGCGTCGTCCGCGCAATGAACTTCGCAAATGCTCCCGGTCTCCCCGGCGCCTTGCTCCACACCCGGCTCAGCTTGCTCAATCCCCAGCCGCCCACTCGGCTGAACGGCAGCAACTCCACCCCCGCCTGAATCGGCACATCAATCATCGTCTGCCCCATCGCCTGCTCCGGCGTGAGCCCCGCCGCAATATAGCTGTCGTACACCGCACCCGCTCCAACAACCTGGTCCGCCGTTCCTAAATACGCCCCCACATACGGCACCAAATACGGCGCCGTATCGCCCGCAAACCTCATCGTCCCGCGCCACAAGCTCTTCCAAAATCCCGTCCCGTCCGCTATCTCCATCGCCTTATTCTCCGCCTCCCTCAGTAGCCCTCTCGCCTTGCTACGCTGCTCTTTCTTTAGTTCGCTCTGAGCCACATCCTTCGCTGTCTGTCGCAAAACTCCTGGAGCAAATAGCAATCCCGCCGCTCCGGGGTCTCCGTTCATCAATGCTGCTTGCGTCAATCCGGCTCTCACTCTCTCCTTCGTCACCTCCGTTGCCCAGTTATGCAGCTTCTGATTCACCGCCACCACCAGCTCATCCACTCCTCCTACCTTCCCGCTCTTCTTCACCCCTTCCGCCCAGTCTAGCATCATCGCGCGCACCATCTCCGCCCTCTCCGGACTCTCCCCTATGCAGTCGTACATCTCATCCTGCAAACCATCCAGCCTGTCCAGCGCGTCCCGCACGTTCCCTCCATCCTTAAAAATCGGGTCCAGGTACGTCTTCTTAAACGCCCTCACAGCCGCCAAATCTTCATACTTCTCCCCTCCCTCAATCATCACCTCATTCATCACCGCCGCGTCCTCTCCTTCCAGCTCCTCCCCCTGCGCATACCTCTTCATCACTTCCCCCTTCCTCTCCGTCTCTTCCTCCTTCTTCCTCTTCTCCGCCATATCTCGCCGCCCCAGCGCCACCGTCAGCTCCCCTATCTGCCGCGCATAATCATCCCGGTTCCAGCTCAGCCCGCGCCCTGCCTCAAATCCATCTTTGTACCCCGCCTCCTTCAACGGTTCGGCATACACCTCCTCCATCCGCTCCAGCAGCATCGGCATCGGCGCATCACTCTTCTCCGCCAACGCATACCCCAGCGCACTCTTCTGCGCCTGCGCATCCGCCTTCATCGCATCCGCGTTCAAAATATACCCATACCTCATATCACCGCGCACTCTCTCCGCCGCCTCGTTATCCCCAGCTATCGCACGCCCCACCTCAACAGCTCTCTGCACAGCCTCCTGCGTCTCCCTCGCCCTCTCTTCCACTTCAGCTTTCCGCATCAGTTCAGCCGCCGGGTCCTCCATCGTCAGGTGCAGCCTTCCATCCTCAGTTCGTTCTAATATCGTATTCATTGCTTATCCTTTGCTCGTATAATTCCAAAAGTTATCTGGTCCGTCCCTTTGCATTGCAGCTCCTTATCACGAACAGCTTTCATGCTTATCGTATCTTTTGTGTTGAGGAAAACAGAACAGTCATCTCGGTCAGTCGTATTTACAACCGGTATCTGCCACGTTTTGCTTCCTTTCGTAATCTTTAGCACAATCTCATCCCCTTCTTGCCATCGCAACTCTTTCTTGAGCTTCTCATTCAACTTATCGTTGATAACAGCTCCTTTTTCAAATTGATCAACAGCGGTATGCAACATCCATTTCCTTGCCTGCCTCTGCGCCGTCGGCATCTTCCCGTTGGAAGCCGCATAAAAACTCGTATTGAGCAGCTTCTCCTCCTCAGCTTTCGCCTTCGCCTCAGCCTCAAGTCTCTTCTTCCCCTCCTTGGAAAGCCCCAGCGCATCCGCCTCCTCCTTTCCTTTCTTCACAACATCGCGCGGCTTTTCCAACGCCTTATCCATTCCATCCGGGGCAAAAATTCGATACTCACCCAGCCTCTCCGTCAAAGCTCGGTTCACATCATCCTGCGTCAAGTGTGCATTCCAATCCTTGCGCTCCAGCTCCTCACGCACAATCCGGAACTCCCCGTCATAATTCAAGTCTTTGTTCTTCGCCCTCTCCGCCATCAGCCTCTTCAAAATCCTCTCCTTCACCGCTGCCGCAAAATACTGCCGGTACTTCTCCACCTCCGCGTCCAGCCCTTCCGCTCCCTTTTTGTCGTAAAGCCACTGCGCAAAGTCCTTCGCATAGTCGAATCACCTCCCTCCTCTTCTGGTACACAAACATCCGCGGCAAGTGGCACAGCTTCTCCGCCCTGTCCACCACCCTCAGCGCCTCCCCGTAGTTATCATGCTCCATCGCATCATCAAACGCCGTCTGAAAAGCCAACTGATTCTTCTCGTCCTGCACCTTCACCGCCTCCGTCGCCATGTGCACCGCCAAATCGTTTCGCGCCTTCACCGCCGCTTTGCGCACCTCCATCCGGTACCGTGGATTCACCACACCCCGCCCCGCAATATCAAGCCGGTCCTGCACCGGCTTCATCAGCTCCCCCAACTTCGCCTGGCTCACCTGTCCCGTCGCCGGGTCAATGAGCGAGTCCTCATCGTCATCCGGCAACCTCATCCGCCTGTCAATCTCTGCCGCCGCCAGTCGATACGTCGCCTGAATATCCTCCTCGTCGTTGGTGACGTTGTAAAAATCGTGCGCATCAATCATCTTCTGCTCCGTTTCAGCCAGATTCCTCCGCGCCAGCTCATTCCCCTCCTGCCGGTCCTGCGCCAGCACGTCGCGCGGCATCACACCGACGTCCTGATTCATCGGCTGCACCTGCGCCCCCTGATACACTGCTTGCCTGTCGTACTCTGCCATAGCTTAAATGTGTGCAAACGGTCTCCCTTTCATCGTCTTATTCCTCGAAACATAGCTACTGATAAGCCCGTCCTGCCAGCTCGGCGTCGTAAACCTCGCCAAAAACGGATTAAACGCATTCGCCGCGCTGCTTCCGGCACTCCCCCAGTCCGCACCGAAAGTCAACCCCTCCTGCCACACGCTGTGCTGCCGCAGGTCATTCACGCCAATCTGCCCGTTCATCAGCTTCAGCGCATCCGACGTGCTCAAATACTGCGTCTCTCCCGGTTTGAGTTTCCCGCTCTTAATCGCTTCCGCCTCGACCTTCTGATTCGCATTAAAATCTTTCGCGCTCGCCGCTCCCTGGATTGCCCCCGCCGTAGCCATAGCAAGCCCGCTCGCCGCGCTGATCCACGCGCCCGTCCGCGTCGCCTTCGCCGCCATGCGATACTGGTTCGCCTCCGCCTCCGCCGCCCGCATCGCCTCGTCACCCTTCCTCCGCAGCGTCACCTGCTCGTTGATGGCGTTGTGCTGGTTCACGCTCTCGCTCACCATCGCGTTCGCAATCGCGCTCTCGTGCTGCCGCCTCACGCCCTCCGCCATGGCATTCCCGCTCCCCTCGCTCGTCCCGCCCATGAGCGCCTGCGCCGCACGCGCCGCGCCCTCGTCCCGCCGCTGGTTGCCGCGCATCTGCATCATGCTCAAGCCCGCCATCCGCGCGCTCGCCTCCGCGGCCTTCCGCGTCTCAGTCGCCTGCGCATACGCCTTGTTCTTCTCCGCCAGCCCCTGCGCCAGCGTCAAGTTTTTCGCGTTGTCGTACTCTGCCGCCTGGTTGACGGCTCCCATGATGTTGCTCGTAAACCCCATAATCAGCAAAAACTCGTTGTTGTGAAACTTCTCTTCTTCTCCCGTGAATAGCCTCGCACGATGGCATTACTCGCATCCTGCTGACGGTCGTGCGTCAATGCCCGCATGAAGTGCGCTTCGCTCTCCATCTCCAACTGCTGCCCCAGTTTCGGATCACTCGCCACCTTCATGGCCATCTTGCTCGCCAGCAGGCACAGCACGCCTTCATTGAACTCCGGCGCATAATCCGGCAAAGACCCCTCCGCCGCCGCCAAATCCGTCTGGTAGCGAACCCGTATCGCTCCCTCCTTCGGCACATAGCGCACCGGCACCACAATCCCCTCCGTCGTCAGCCGCCAGTCCTCCACCTTCGTGCCATCGGGTTTGCAAACGTACGTCAACTTCAAACACCCCACCGGCCGCCGGTACACCCTCACATTCCCTTCCTCTCGCCCCTCGCTCAGCTCCGTCTCACGCGCCAAAAACGTCCAGTTGTACCTCGCACATGCCAACGCCAGCACATGCTTGTACCAGAATTCACACACCTTCTGCGTCGGCGAGCCCTCCTGGTACTCCGCCTCGCCCAACTTTTGGAGCGCAAGTGAAAACACGGTATGCTTGTCCATTTGCCCACAAGCCTACCACAATTTCACCCAAAACAAACCCTCAACGGTGCAACCTAAAAAAACTTAACCTTCCCCTCAAACTCGCTTACCCTCGCTACTCCCTCACCACGTCCGACGTCAAAAAGCGCGAGTTGCTCCCGGTCACATAAACGTCCAGATTCGGCAGATGCAGCAGACTGTTCATCACCCGCTCAAACTGCGGCAATTCCTGCACGTCATCAACCAGCAAATAGTGCATACGCTTCCCCTTAACCCGACCGCACACAAAACCGTAGGAGCGCCGAGGATCGAGAAGGGCATCGTTCCGCAGGTCATCGAGAGCAATGCTGATAATTCTCTCCTCCGGTACGCCTTCCTCCGCGAGACTCCGACAAAAATCCTTCGAAATAAGAGCAGCGGTACGAGGCGATGTCAGGCGGGGTCTGCCTAGGTACGATGGACGATTGCGATGCTTGCTTCCTTCGTCCATAGGAAACGCATGGGAAATGTGTTGAATAAGCCCGGAAAAAATTTTATTGAGACACGCAAAAAAACGTTTTTTTTCTTCAATGAGGGCTTGACTATCGAGCATACATGTGCTAAAAGAAGGCACCTGCAAGGTCTAATATGGCCGTTAAAATAATTGAGCTAGTCTTCGGACGAGGCTCGTGGTGCGACGCAGGCGCATTTGAAGGGGCAGCGGTTTCGCTGCCCCTTCCTTTTGGGGTACGTCAGGCATGACATGTAACTGGGGTGAAAGTCCCCAATGAGCCGCTGACAGGGCGGAATCAAATAGCTAAAGGCAACTGCGTCACGGTAACGTGGGGTGGGGAGGAAGCCGGAGGCGAATCACAGACAGGATGAACAAGAACCGGATAGAAGGCCAAAGCGCACGAGGTGAGGCAGCAATGGATGCTTACGCCCAACACTCTGTCAAGAGTGCGCATGGTAAATCCGGCCTGCACTGTGAGAAAGCTGCATGTCTTGTCCTGAGAGGCCCGACTAAAGCGCGAAAGCGCTGCGGAGTAACCCGTCTGTCGGGAGTTAGCAAAGGTCATAGTACCCAACCTCCAAAGGGGAAGGACCGAATCCAAACCGGGCAATTCAGCCGGATACCCATGAACATCTGGACAACCGCATTAGAAAATGCGGTTGCCACTTACCATGTACGATTGAGATTATAGCGCGCGTTGCGCGGGCTATGCGAAGCCTTAGCGAAGGGGGTGGGTGAAATCATGGATGGTTGTTGGTTAGAAAGGTTTCGAATTTTGCGGAGCCGAGACGCCCAGAGGCAGACGGAGCCTGCCCATGTACGATTGCGAAATTCGCGCGTTTTATTCCGTGTTTTCCCCGTTCACAGCCTTTCAACTCCTCGTGATATATATGTTCTAAAGATCTAATCATAAACAATAAATCAAAAATATGACCTGGCAATTGTTTGAGTTTTATTCCATGTTTTATTCCGAGTTTTCACCTTTCACCCATACCCTTCCCCCGCGCCTAGCGCCTAGCGGCGCCCATGTACAATGTACATAGGCGAAACCTCCGCCGCCGGCCGTTTTCCGCGAGCCGGAGGCGAGCCAAATTTCTAAATCGTAAATCGTAAATGAGTCAAGATCAATCGCTTCCGCGATTGCTCTTGACTCCATTGTATTTCCATGGTACACTGCTCGCACTTGGCATCGATAAAAAGGGGGGGAGTAATTTTGAAGTTGACTCCACAGAGTCAGTATAATAGCGCCGCGCGAGGCAAGTCCGAAACTTGTCCGCTGATGTGGGGAGCATGGAGGATTCTGTGCTTCGCGCAGTGGTTTGTCGATTTATTCGCGACGACTTGCCGTTTCTTTTCCTGCCATTACTTGCACTGCGTTTGAAAGCGGATATCACACCATGTCGAAGGAACAGACAGCTTGTAAAATATGGCGTGAAGGCGCTGTGTGCGGTGGCATGCAGTGGCTCGCGAGGGATTGGGAGGGAACGCAGGTGGAGCCGCCGATAGGTTTCAGCATGCAGATGGGGGAGGGAGAATTGGTGCTGCGCGCGCAACGGGAAGCCCTGGCACGTGTGCAGCCTGGGAGTCAAGGGGGCGCGTTCACCCCCCTGTTGTGGAAATATGACGTGGCGGAATTCTTTTTGCGCGGCGAGGATGCAAAGCCGTACATGGAGATCAATTTGGCGCCGAATGGGGCGTGGTGGGCTGCGGTGTTTGATGAGCCGCGAGTGGAGCACCCGGGATTTGACGCGGCAGCCATGGCAGTACGCAGCCGAGGGCTGTGCGATGACCGACGCTGGGAAGCCGAGCTACGCTTGCCCTTGGCGACGCTGCGCGAGCTGGGATGGGACCCGGAGGAGCTGCGCGCCAGTGCGTGCGCGGTGTTGCGGCAAAAGGACGGCTCCTACCGCTATGCGTCCACCAGCATGCAGGTCGGCGAGAAGCCAGATTTTCACCGACCGTGGCATTGGCCAACGGTGCAAATGCAGAGCTGAAGTTTGATCACTTGGCTTTTTTGCCGTCCAAGCGCAGGGTGAAAGGCACGGCAGGAAGCCCGGCTTCGTTCACCAAGTTCGGAGTCAGGAAAGTACTCCAGGCGTAGCGTACCACTTTCGGGGTCTGGCGCAAGTCTTCCGCCGTAAGCAGTAGTTTGCCCTCCTTGATTTCAGCTTTGGCAGGGAAAAATTCTTTGCCATTCGCCGAGAGCTCAAAGTGGGCAATGGGTTTGCCATCTGCACTCTTGAGTCCATCGGCATGCTCCAATTCCAGCAGCACGGCGTTGCCGCGCACTGTGGCCCGCTTGGCGACAGGGCCGGTGTAAGGCACGTCTTTCTTACCGTACACGCAGGCAGCGGCGGTCGAGGCCAGGCGCTCGCCGACCTCCAGCTTGCGCTGAGGGTGAACATTGGAGTCCGTGGTGCCGAGATCGACCGTGGTGACATCGTACACACGGGGAAGGAGCTTGGAGACGCGATCCTGCACCTCGCGGAACTCCGGCCAATAAGCGCGCAACGGAGACGCATCTTTGATGCGCGGAAGCTGAACCATGATGAACGGCAGCTCCGCTTGCTTGAACTCCGTGCGCCATCCCTTGATGAGATTCGTGAGCAAGCCCTCATTTTGCTCCTGATCCTGGATTTCGGCATCCGACTCTCCTTGGTACCAAATGACGCCGGCCATGGGGAAATTGAGCCAGGGATGTACGCCGGTTTCGAAGAGATAGGCAGGTTTGTAGGGATGCGGGGCCGATAAATCCTTGCCGAGATTCTGACGGATTCTACCGCGCACCCAGTTGGACATGTATTTACTGTCCTGCCAATGGGGACCCATGCATTCCTTGTACTTCTTTTTCACCACGGCGGGGGGCATCCACGCCATCATTTCCGAGCCGCCCAAGCTGGCATGCACCACAGCCACCGGCACATCCAGCAGCTCATGCAGCTTGCGACCGAAGTACCAGCCCACGGCGCTCATGCGCCGGCAATCCCCCGAGCCGCCCACATTCCACGCTCCCTCGTACATGCGGTTTTCTTTAAGACGGGTCAGCAAATCGTTGTTGTAAGTGCCTGGGCTTGTGTGCACTTTGGGCTCGGCATGGTAAAAGCGGAATCCCGGTATGGCCGGCTGACCCAGCGCGGCTTTGTCCCCTGTTTCATCGAGACGAAACAGCATGTTGCTCTGACCGGAGGCGAACCAGACCTCCCCCACCAGGACATCGTCCAGTTGCACGTTTTCATCCCCCTGAGTAATGGTGAGGGTTTTCCCCTCTGCATCGGCCTCCATGGGGGGAAGCACGGCCTTCCATTTCTTCCCTTTCACTGCGGCTTTCACCTCGGCATCACCAAACTTGACCGTAATGGGCGCCGAGCTGGTGCAAGTGCCGCAGACAGGCACCGACTTGCCCCGTTGGAGCACCATGTGAGATTGGTAGATGGGATCTGCCGTGAGTTCTGCATGAGCCGTGCCGAGCAAGCAGACTGCCAACAGCGAGAGAAGACGTTTCATGGGAAAAAGCGGGTGAGCGGGTGTGAGACCGACGAGCGGCGGAGAGAGGCTCTACATGCCTACAATCTCGTAACCGCCGTCCACGTAAATGACTTGACCGGTGATGCTTGCCGCGCCATCGCTGGCCAAGAAGGTGGCCGTAGCGCCGAGCTCCTCCAGCGTGCAGGAGCGCTGCAGCGGGCTCTTCTCCTCGTACACCTTGAACATACCGGTGAAGCCGGACACTCCGCGCGCCGCCAGCGTTTGCACCGGACCGGCGGAAATGCAGTTCACGCGGATAGGCTGTTCGCGGCGTCCCAGGTCGAAGGCCAGGTACTTGCTACTGGTCTCCAGCGCGGCTTTAGAGACGGCCATGAGGTTATAATTGGGCACTACTTTCTGGCTGGCATAGTAGGTCATGGCCAAGATGGAGCCCCCGTTGACCATGAGCGGTGCAACGGCGCGCGAAAGGGCGATGAGTGAGTATGCCGATACCTGAAGCGACAGATTGAAAGCATCCCGCGGGATGTCGGAGAAATGCCCCTCCAAGCATCCGGGCGCCTTGGGAGCAAACGCGATGGCGTGCAGCATCATATCGACATGGTCGGTGTGCTGCTGCACGAAATCGAAGAAGTGGGCGATCGAGTCGTCACTGGTCACGTCCAAATCGCAGATGGGGGTGTCTTCGCCGAAAGTTTCATGCACGAGCTTGATGACACCGTCCTTGAGGCGCTCTCCCTGGTAGTTGAAGATGAGTTTGGCGCCGGCCTCGTGCCAGGCCTTGGCGATTCCAAATGCGATGCTGCGCTTGTTGGCCACGCCCGTGACCACTCCTACTTTGCCTTCCAATGGTTTTTCGAGTGACATTTTCTTGAATCGGTTAAGGGTTAAATGGGTTAATCAGAGAATTCCTGGGCAATGATTTCAGCGTATGTGAGGCTCATCTTCACCCCCACTTCTTCCATGTGGCGGATCTTGTTGAGGATCTCTGCATCGCTTATGTTGAGGTCGTCCACGACAAACTTGAGGCGGTAGTACACATAGCCACCCTCGCGATCCAGCAACAGCTGCCCCTCCGGCAGATTAGCGTTGACGGTGAGCAGCAGTTCGGAGAGCTCCTGGACATCCTCCGACGCTATGCGTGAGGCGAAATGCGCATCAAAAACCAAGCTGCACGGCTCATGCAGCTCCGTGAACATGAAAGTACAGGGAATGCCCGTCATGTCCAACGGCAGGTAGGCCAAGCCGATTTTCTCCGGCCCCATGGTCACCCACTGGTAATCCTCGCCGCGGCTGATAAGGTGTCGACGCACCTGCGCCAACAAGTTCGGCTGCCTCGTTTTGTTTGGTGTATTCTCTGCCATAATGCGCTCGAGACCAGCCTACGCATTTGCGCGTAAAAAGTCAAGCCCCCATTACGCCATTTCAAACCAATCCAACCCACACGTGTCGCAACAAAATCATCTCTGGGCTCATTCAACCCATTCCTCATGCGTTTCCCACGGATAAAAGAGATAAGCCAGCAAGAAGCTCAAACCATTGATGATTGGGCAAAGCCGTAAACCCGGCACGGCGTAACACCGGAGTTTTTCCTGCGCAACGCGCACGAATTTTTCAATCGTACATCGTACATCCAACATCGTACATGGGCAACCGCACTTTCTAAAGCGGTTGCCCCGCGCCTGCTTCGCAAAATTTGCGTGCAAGCGCGGGGATTTTCCAAATCGTAAATGGATCGCGTTTCAAAACGCGATTTCACGCTTGAGGCTGGGCGGTCGCGGGTTCTGCGGGAGTCACCGTTGCAGGTGCTGCAGGCGCTGCAGGCGTCGTTTGTTGCAGCGGTTGATCTGTCTCGGGATCCACCTCCACATCATTGACGAATTTTCTGACGCGTTCCTTGCCCTGGTCCGAGGTCCACTCTCGGATGATTTCCACCTTGGTGCGGCGCATGCCACCCTTGCCATCCGGCTCAATCGAGATGCGGGATTCCACGCTGCGAGCGTAGCCCGATGATTTGGCGGCGGGCGTCAGCGGAGCCGGATCAGCATCGGCAGGCGCAGGAGCGGCATCCGGTGCAGGAGTTGCTGCCGTTGCCGGTTGTGCCGGGGTAACGGGAGTGGCAGGTACACCTTGAACCGCCGACGGCGCCGGAGTGACGGGAGCGCCGGGTACACCCTGAACTTGCCGCGGCTGAGGAGTCACTTTGGCAAAGCGGGTGACAGCGCGTACGTTCTCATTGCCATCATCGCGGAAGAGGTAGATGTGGTCGATGTTGAGCAGAGCTTCATCACCCGGCTTCATCTCGCGGATCTGACGTCCTACATCGGCGGCCTGCCCCGGCACATCTGCCGCCAGCGACACCGGGAAAAGACGCCCCACATTCAGGGCGCCATCACCCATGCGATCGTAGCGTCTGTGCGCAAGGTTTTGCTTCACCTCGAAGACAGCCACTTCTTCCGTGGCATCTGTGGGCATCGTCAAGTCCACCACGGGGATGGTACGCAGCCCTTTGAAAATAGCGTGCACTGCGTTGGACGCGAGCAAATCGCTATGATAAACACCCTGCCGTGGCATGTTGACCAAGGAGGGCGACGGACGCCCCATGCCGATATCCGCCCAAGCGGTTGCAACGGCAGGAAGCATGATCATTGAATAGAGGAATGGATAGATTTTCATACTTGCCGGGTATGACAAGGTTTGCCCTCTATCTGTTCAAATAAATTTCGCCCCCATAAACAGGCACCGCCCACATCCGTTCCCCAAAAAAAGCACCCCCAATAGGTAGGCAACGGCACATCATGCAGCAACCGTAGGCTGCTGCCTATGTACGATGTACAACACGCACGACGGCCCCGATGAGGGCGCACGCGCAGCGGGCGGTAAGTGAGTATGGACGGCGCGTATGCGCTGCCCGAAGGGCAAGTAGGCAATGAGGTGCCTACGAGTCAACTTTCGATGTACGATTGCCAAATTCGCGCGCGTTGCGCGGAGGAGAGCTGGTGCGGAGGGATGCGGTGGAAATCACACGTGTCCCAATAAAATTTTCTCCGGACTCATTCAACCCATTTCCCATGCGTTACCTATGGATGAAGGAAGTAAGCCAGCAAGACAGCAAACTTCGCCAAGTTCGCGCGCAAGCGCGGAAATTTCACAAATCGTAAATCGCAAATAACCAACGGATTATGTTACACGATATATCGTTACCTACCATTGGGGGTATTTTTTCTTGGGACGGATGTGGTTTCCTCTTGACTTTTCCAAAAAGCTGTGCTATACGCGTTGCGCTTCCTGTGAAGGACTGGCGGTCTCGTGGTGTAATGGTAGCACAAGGGATTTTGGTTCCCTTAGTCTTGGTTCGAACCCAGGCGAGACTACGGAAAGATGCGGCTTTTTGCGTCTGATAGAAGTTGTAAGCGACTGACAGAAGCATTTTTGTCTTAGCAAGGGATTGAGGGGTGTGGTATAGGTGGGTCACATTTTGGGTCATATAGGTGGGTCACATAAAAAAAAGTCCCCCTGCCCTAGTGAAATCTAAACTTAACACGATTATGAGCTGGATTGAAAAACGAGATAATTGCAAACGCTGGATTGCCTGCTGGAGGCAGGGCGGGCGCAAGGTGCGGCGTTCAACCGGGATTCGCATTGAAGCGGGGGCGGCTGGGCGGCATGCGCGGGCTATGGCTGAGCAGGCGGCGGCGATGGAGGCGGCTTCTACGAGTGAGACCCCGGCGCACAAGACACGGTGAAACTATCGAGAGGGTTATTGGAAAGTGAAAAAGAGCCGGACGCCACCAGACGTCCGGCTCCCAAACCAAAAACCAAAAACGGCTATGAAAAACCGAATTGACGGGTGGGTTGTAGCCTCAAGAGTAGCCGGAGTCAAGAAAAAAACACCCGCCCCATGTGCGCAGTTTCCAAATGTTGCACCGGTCCGAGGCGGGGGCGGTTATCTAGGGATTATGGTACAGCAGGTTTGGCGGGATGTCAAGGGAGGTAACTCAGACGAGGACGACGGAGTGCTTGGCAAGCTCATCGCGCAGTTTTTCGGCCTCGCCGGGGCGGAATGGGGTGTTGTTGCGGATGCGGGCGTTGAGCGTGCGCGGCTCGATCCCGAGGAGGTGGGCGACTTGTGTTTTGTTGAGTACTTTGCTGGCTTTTTTGAGTGTGGCGATGTCCGGCACAGGTGGGACGAAGGAGGTGTTGGCGCCAAGTTCGGCTTCGAGGTAGCAGGTGATCGCTTCGTTGATTTCGCGCAGGGCTTCTTCTTGCGTTTCGCCGTGTGCGGAGCAGCCGGGGAGCACCGGGACGGTGGCGATCCAGATTTCGTCTTCGGTGTCCCAGTCTAGTTGGATTTGGTAGTGGTATGCTTTCATGTTTTTATTTTTTGAAGTAGTCTCTGATTTGCTTGACCTGGTAGCGTTTGGCTTTTCCGTTTTCGGAGGCTTGCAGGTTGAATGGCTGCGCGCCATCCTTGCGGAAGTGGTAGTGCGAGCCTCTCACGCGTTTGACGCTGTACCCGCGCGAAAGCAAGAACTGCGTGATTTCTTCGAAGGTGATGTTACCATCGGAGTTTCCATCGAGGATTTTTTCGGTGAGTTTGTCGCGCTTGGTCATGAGCCCATTTTACTGCATTTTCTTTTCCGAGTCAAGAAAAATATTTCCTTTTTCGGAAAATTATTGCAAAAAAATTTGCCGAACCGTCCAAGGTACTGTCTGCCGTGGTGGGGGCTAAAGCGGGTCGGCCCGTCCCGAAGGGCGCGCGTATGTTTCTCTGAAAAATTCAGTTTGTCTCACCACTCCTTCCCATCATCATGCTTCCCGCCCATGAATCTACATTTTCTCGGGATGGATGTGGATTAAATCGTAAATGGCTCGCATTTTTTTCTTGCGAAACGGCGGGCAAAATGGTATTGTGGCGTCGATGCTCACACGTATAACAGACATTATAGGCATGAAACAAGCGATCAAAGGGATCGTCCGGGTGGGGGTTTGCATGGCGGTAAGCGCGTCAATGGTATGGGCCGGGAACAAGAAGAACGGGGGAGAGAGTGAAAAGGTGGATATGGATTCCGTGGAGTTGGTCTGCCCCGCAAATTACCAACAAGCCATCGAGGAATTGCTGACACGGGCCATCACCTGTGAACAATATCTGCGGATCAAGTTACCCAAGAACTTGTGGGAGGATTTCAGTGAGGAAGAGTTCTTCGACGTTATACCTCTGCATCGTCTCGGAGGGATGGGAGCCACCTATAGGATTCTGAATGAGGAAAAGGATAGCCAACCGTCGCGAGCCAAGCGGAAGAAAAAGAAAAAGACAAGCACGGAGCCGGCGCCCGAGAATGACAAAGATAGGGAGCTTTTTTGCGAAATCACAAACACTTCAGTTGTGCGCATTCTAAAAGCCTACCGCGACCCGGACAGCGTTGAGCTGAAACCCAAGGAAAGAGAGGCGTTGAAGGTAGCTGAGGAATTGCTCGAGAAAATCAAGAAGGATATTAATGACGAGGGCATGAGTGTTGATAAGATGGCGGAGGCCAAGGCTGAGGTGCTCGATGATGCTCCAAGTATGCGCATCATGACGGAGGCTATTTTCAACTGGTTTGCTGAGAATTGTGAATATGACTTTCAATCGAGCAACACTCACAAAATGATTCAGGCGGGTTGTTTGCCTGCCAGCGCACTGAAAGGCGGATCTTGCTCTGAGGAGTACAGTGCATGGGATGGAAAGCACATGCTCCTTGAACATAAAGGAGTGTGTGACTCGTATGCGCAAGCGAATTGGCTGCTGCTTCAGATGGCAGGAATTCCATGCTGCATGATGGCCGGGGATATAAAAGACAACGGCGCGGGTCACGCGTGGAATCTCGTTTATCTGGGAGATCACTGGGCGCACGTTGACCCGACTTGGGGGGGAGAGTGGTTCGATATGTCAGATGAGCAGATGAAGAAAGGTCGCAAATGGAAAAAGAGCCTCTTCCCTAACGAGAAGTTTACCGGACTTTTTGCCATGAAAAATGAGTTGATGACTTTCCCCACAGAAGCTGCATTCAAAAGTTTCTTCTCCGGGAAGACCCTTGAAGAGGATATTGATATCGTAGCGGTGATCGAGGAGATTCAGGAAGTGAGGCAGTTCGATCAAAGAATGCGTGCAATCATTGACGGCATGCAACTCCCCGGCCAAATTTCGTGCCATCAGGATCCCCTCTTCCCCTGTGCCATCCGCGTCAAATACCGCGCTCCGGGGGATGAAAATCGAAAGAAGCGCCAAGAGGCCGAAGAGGAGGAGAGGCAAGAAGAGAGGGAGGAGCGGTCTTGATCTACCTGCCAACGCGAACGCGTTTGGGAAAAGCGGAAAAGTAGAGAAAACGGCAGCGCATCCGCACTGTCCTCACTCCTGCACACGGTTTCATCACATTCCCCTCGCATCCCCGCGCGCAACGCGCGCTCACTTTCCAAATCGGCCATCGGCCATGGGTAAAGCAGCCTCCGCCGTCTCCGGACTTCAAAAGAGCTGGAGGATTTCCTGGGCGGCTGAAGCGGCAGCCCCCCTGCTCTGCGCTAGACAAGAAACTGCGGCGTGCATGTCGCGCAATGTCTTATCACGCTCGGATGGCTGCATGAGCCTTTCCAGCTCGGCAATGCAGTTAGTCGCGTTAAATTCGTGCTGGATAAGCTCGCGCGTGATGGCAGAATCCGCCAGAATATTGACCATGCCGATGAAACGGATGGTGAGCAACAAGCGACCGAGCAGGTAGGTCCCCCAAGCCACCTTGTAAACCAAGGCAAAGGGGAGATTGTGCAGCGCCGCTTCCAAGGTGGCGGTCCCAGAGGTGACAAGTGCGGCTTGCGCGCGATCCATGAGGGAGTGGTAATTCCCCAAGCGGATGTTCAGGACATCCTCCGGCACTCCGGCACGGTTCGCCATGCGTTGCATTTTTTTCAACAGCTCCGGGGAAGAGGCCGAAGTCTCGATTTTCCACTCCGGATGCAAGGAACGCAAGCGTGTGGCCACCTGCAGGAAGACGGGGAAATGGCGATCCACCTCGCGCTTGCGGGAGCCGGGGAAGAAACCTATAAGCTGCGCATCGCGGACGTCGCTATTGCGCGTGGCCATGATTTCATCGGCCAAAGGATGACCGACGAAACGGGTGCGCAGACCAGCCTTCTCAAAGAGGGGGCGCTCGAATGGGAAGGTGCAGAGCATGAGATCGAGCATGGCGGCAAGCTTGGGAATGCGGCTTTTATGCCAGGCCCACACCATGGGAGCGATGAACCAGATGATTTTGATGCCCGGGCAGCGTACCCTTACGCGTTTGGCAAGGCGCTGATTAAAGCCGGGATAATCGATGAGCAGCAGGGCATCCGGCTTGTCGGTCACTATGCGCTCCTCCATCTCCTTGAGACGCCGCAGGAAGTAACGCGCGTGGCGCAGCACTTCCACCACACCGATAACGGCGGCTTGCTCTGCCCAATCCTCGATGGAATCCGGTGCCAGAGCGTGCATGCGGCTGCCTCCCAGTCCGGCGAAAGAAATTCCCGGGCGCAATTTCTGCAGCTCCTGCATGAGCAGAGCACCCTGCTTATCGCCGCTCTTCTCGCCGGCCACCACATAGAACTTCATGCATGCATTCTAGCATCAACGGCGTGAAGGAGCAAGAAAAGTCTTTCCAAACCGATGCCCGGCAGGCATAATAGGCGCATGCACGAATGGCTGGTCATCTGGATGCAGTGGGTTGAAGACCTCGGTTACGCAGGAGTGGCTTTGCTTATGGCCATGGAAAGTTCTATCTTGCCGGTACCCAGTGAGGTGGTGGTGCCGCCGGCGGCAATTTTGGCTGCGCATCCGGACGGAACAATGAGTTTTTGGGGCGTAGTGGCGGCGGGTACGGTGGGCTCCTACGTCGGTTCATGCATCATGTACGCCATGGCGCTGTGGGTGGGTCGCCCGTCCATCTTGCGCTTTGGCAAATGGTTCTTCATGCCGGAGCACAAGCTGGCGAAAGCGGAATTGTTCATGCAGCGTTATTCGGCGCCGGGCATCTTTTTTTCACGCTTCCTTCCCGTGGTGCGTCATCTGATCTCCATCCCTGCCGGGTTGGCGCGCGTGGATTTTCTCACTTTCTCCCTCGCCACCACTTCCGGCTCCGCCATCTGGTGCGCCGTGCTCGCGTGGTTTGGTGATAAAGTCGGCCGCGAGCACCCGGATATCCTGAACTCCCCGGAGACCCTGGTTCACGCCGTGAAGGATGAAACGGGGCTGATCGTGGGCGGTGTGTTTCTGCTGGCGGCGCTCTATGCGCTCATGCGCTGGATGACGCGCGAGAAATCGGGCAACGCTCAGAGCCGCGAGAGAGCTGATTGAATGGCGGCCGGATAAAGAATATGCTCCTGCACCTGAATGCGTGCGTGGATCGACTCCGGCGTGTCTCCGGGCAGCACGGGCACATAGGCTTGCATGATGATTTCGCCCGTATCCATGCCGGCGTCCACATAGTGCACCGTGCAGCCGGTTTGGGTAGCTCCTGCCTCCAGCGCCTGCTTCCAGGCCTCTACACCCGGAAAATTCGGCAACAGAGCGGGATGTATGTTCAGAATACGGCGGGGAAACACATCCAGTAAAGGTTGCTTCACCAAACGCATGAAGCCCGCCAAGCAAATCAGATCCACCTGCATTTCCCGAAGCTGTCGGGCAAGAGCCGCCTGCTCTTCCTCCGGGAACTTGTTCTTGAAACCGTGGCAATTCAGGATGCCGACAGGTACGCCGCGCTGGGCCGCACGTTTCAGAATGAAAGCGTCCGGGTTGTCAGAAAGCACGATGACGACATCGGCATTCAACCGTCCGTCATCTATAGCGTTGAAAATGGATTGGCAATTTGACCCGGAACCCGAACCAAGCACTGCAAGTCGCGTCTTCATACGCCACAGACTCTATCGCAATCCCCGCCGTTTGTCAATCTGCGTAAGAATTCTCCCCATTGTCACCGTTGCGAGTTCTCTCTTCCCTGCAATTCTTGTATCTTTTTGATGGTCTGCAGTATGTCAGACACTGCCTGAATGACTTTTTCCGTTTCCTGAGTATATTTTGCACCCTTTAAGAAAACATCAGCCGCGTCTGCCGTTTTGCGGAGCTTCTTTACCAACTCTTGAATTTTTTTACGATCTCTTTTTTGTGTCGCTTTAATCAACCCCCTTATGGTTGCGCTCCAAGCTGAATTCAATCTATCCATCGTTCCAAAATCATTTTTGGGAATCTCATCAGGAGGGATATAGGGTGGCGTCACTTGATTCAACAATCGGTCTCTGGCGTATTCTATTCTCCGTTCTTGTTCCCACACCTCCCACCTTGCGCGTTCTCTTGCGCGCTCTCTTGCGCGCTCCCGTTCCATCCGTTCTTCTCGTCGTACCCGCCGTGCTCGGCTTGCACGCTCTTCTTCTTCCCGCTGTGCTTGGCTTGCACGATCTTCTTCTTCCCGCCGTGCTCGGCTTGCACGATCTTCCTCTTCCTGCTGTGCCTTACGTTTATCTTGTTGTTCCCGCCTTGCACGCTCCTGTTTCTCACGTTCCTGCCATTCCCTGTTTGCGTCACTATTGCGCTTTTCCGCGAGTTTCTTCCGCAGGCTTCGCACCTCTCTCTGCTTCAGCCTGATATCATCGCGAAGCAAATTTTTCTTCTCAATGGCTATTTCGCGTCGTGCCTGTGCATCATGATACTTCTCTTGGAGTGCACGCAACTCGATTCGATTATTACTCAGTTGCTTCTCATTTTTCGTCGCCTTGTAATATACAAAAATCGCCCATAATGCAGCAACTATAGCCAGAATTCGTATGAATACTCCCATTTTTCTAACTTCTTTTAAAAAAATTATTCTTCGGTCTCACCCTCCTCATCTTCTCCCGTCTGTTCTTCTGCTCCATCTTTTCCACCTTCTTCTCCACCACTAACTCCAAGATCCTCTTTCAAAGAAAAGATCGTATCGTCTAATCCTCTTTTTTCTTCTTTCAAATCCTCAAGATCCTGATTGTCCTGTTCTTGGCTGAACTCTTCCATATCGCACTCAAGCTGCTCTATCTGTTTGTGTATTCTCTCTGCCTCATTTCCTGCATCACTGGCTCGACTCGAGTACTGAATCCCAACATATACTGCTGCACACAGTATGACAAATGCTATAATATTTATGATTCTTTCCATGTGTTTTATATGACTTTTAACAGATGACTCAACTCCCTGCTTCCGCCAGTATATCTCTTTTTGAAAGAGATGGTCATCGATTTGTCCCGTAAAGTATTATCATTGAAATATTAGAAAAAATGAGAAGAGTAATAAAACAACAGATCAACTCGTTTGTTATCGCGAACGTTGCAAGGTGCAAAATCTTTATTGAAAAAAAATTATCGCATTTTATGCTGTACATCTCTTTCAAAAAGAGGTGTACAGCACAGCCGCAACACAGAGGTATCTAAAGCGCAGTTTTTCTCCACTTTGATATAGCGAATTGAAAATTCAGTTCGACCAGATTCATCTCACGGAGCGTACCGTCATCACAGCTCTTCGCGCTCGAAAATAAACGTGACCAACCGGCCTGAGCACCCCTATACTTTTTAACTTTACTCAAATGCGATTGCTCTGAAACGAAAGGGAAGCACATTGACCGAAAGGAAGGAACATGCTATACTGCGCGTGAGTATGGATCTATTTGAGTACGCAGACCGACAGGAGATGGACGAGAGGGAACGGTACGAAGAGCTGTGTCGCATTGTGCGTCACAATAACGAGCTATACTACGCAAAAGCTACGCCCGAAATCACAGATTCAGAGTACGACCGACTCTACCGTGAAATTGAGGAGATAGAGAGTCGTCATCCGGAGTACAGAACAGCGGAGTCACCTACACAGCGGGTGGGAAATGATCTGTCGGAGGGGTTCGCCAAGGTAAAGCACCCCGTACCCATGCTGAGCATCGACGATGTCTTTGAGCATAAACCGCTAGCGGGGCACGAAACAGACGAGGAACTGGTGAATTTTTACGAAAGACTATGTCAATCGCTGGGCGATCCTGCACCGCATGTGGTAGTGGAGCCGAAGATTGACGGCTGCGCGGTGACAATCATGTACCGCGGGGGCAAACTTTCCTACGCCGCCACGCGAGGGGATGGAAGCGAGGGCGATGACATCACCGCGAATGTGCGCACGATACAAAGTGTACCACAGCAGCTTCCGTCCGATGCGCCGAAGACGCTGGAAGTACGCGGTGAAATCTACATGCCTTCCGCTCAATTTGACGAATTAAACGCCCACCGCGACGCCGAGGGATTGCCCGTTTTCGCCAACCCGCGCAATGCCACTGCCGGCACTATCAAGCTGCTTGATGCGGCGGAGGTGGCTCGCCGCCCGCTGCGTTTTCTGGCACATGGAATGGGTGCGTACGATGGCAAGCCGTTGCGCAACACGGATGATTATGAGCGCCTGCTCTCGGAAATGCAGATACCGTACAACAAGCCCATCCTGCATGCCCACAACCTTGACGAATTACGCGCCGCGGTGAAAGAAATGGACAAGCTGAGGCGCGAGCTAGGCTTTGGGACAGATGGAGCCGTGGTCAAATTGGATGATTATGCGCGCCGAGATGAACTGGGAGCCACGGCGCGCGCGCCACGCTGGGCGGCTGCATTCAAATACTTGCCCGAACAAAAAGAAACCAAGCTGCTTGGAATTACAGTACAGGTTGGGCGCACCGGAGTGCTCACACCTGTAGCGGAGCTCATGCCCGTGCTCATCTCCGGTTCTACCGTTTCCCGCGCCACGCTGCATAATCAGGATGAGATCGCCCGCAAGGACATACGCATCGGCGACACCGTACTTGTTGAGAAGGCGGGAGAAATCATCCCGTCTGTGGTGAAGGTCGTTGAGGGAAAAAGACCGGATGACGCCGCGCGATACAACTTGGTTGAGGCGGTGAACGGCGTGTGCCCAAGCTGCGGAGCGCCCGTCACGCAGGAAGAAGGCCAGGTGGCGTGGCGCTGCACAAATTTTGCGTGCCCTGCACAAGCCGTGACGCGCACAAGCTACTTTTGCTCACGAGCGGCGTTGGATATCGAAAACTTGGGCGGTGTTGTGGCGGAGGCTCTGGTAAACAGAGGGATGATTCACTCGCCTCTGGATCTCTTCCGCCTCTCCCAAACCGAACTTGGCGCGCTGAACTTGGGCACATCGGAGGAACCGAGACGCTTTGGCGAAAAAAACGCTGCCAAAGCTATCGACTCCCTGGAGAAAGCACGCAAACTCCCACTGGAACGCTGGATAACGGCCTTCGGCATCCCTTCCATCGGCACGGTCACCGCGCGCGAAGTTGCCAAATACCACCGCGACATGCAAGAGCTGGCAGAATCCGCCTATCTGCGATCGCTCGTGGAGTTGGAAGATCACATAGCGCGCTACAATAAGCTAAACCCGAGTTCTCCCACCAACAAGGGTAAAGATAAAACCGAGCTTGAGAACCAGCGCGCCGAGCTGTCGCAGAAAATCGAGCAGACCTCGGCGCCTTACACCGCACGAGGTTACTTGACGATAGAGCCCGTGGGGCAGAACGGACTGCGCCTTGTCAACCCCATCGGCTCAGTCTCATGTCGAAAATTGCGGGCGTACTTGGCGTCTGCCGCCGGGCGGCTTGTGCTCACCACCCTGCGCGAATTGGGTATCAACCCCACCTCGGACTGCTATGCCGAGAGTTTTATCGACGAAGTGCAAGGGCCCCTCGCCGGCCTCACCTTTGTGTTGACGGGCAGTCTGAGTGTTCCCCGCGACGAAATGGAAAGACACATTGCATCAGCAGGGGGAAAGGCAGCCGCTTCCGTCACCAAGAAGACCAATTATTTGGTTGCGGGAGAAGGCGGCGGCAGTAAGCGCGACAAAGCGACCAAACTTGGCATCCCCATCATCGATGAATCAACGCTGCTGCGCATGATGCAAAATACCGAGGATCAATGACCCCTGCCCCGCTCATCATTTACGGCACGATTGCCATCGACACACTCATCACCCCAAGTGGGCGGGCAGATGCCGTGGCCGGCGGTTCGGGCATATACGCCGCACTGGCGGCGCGCCTGATGTGTGATGCGCATACCCTCATCGGAGTGGTTGGGGATGATTATCCCGCCGCATGGCAGGAGCTCTATGAGAGCGCAGGGATCAGCTTTCAGCATATCGCCCGCCTGCCCGGTTCTACTTTCGCTTGGACCGGTCAATACGAGCAGGATATGAACCTGCGCACCACGTTAAAAACGACAGAAGGAGTGCAAGCTCTCTGGCGTCCGGAACTGCCCATGGACTTGCGGCGTAGCAAGGGTATCGTCGTGGCGGCGAATGTGACGCCCCCTCTGCAAGTGGCCATGCTCTCGCAGTGCAATCCATCAGCCTTTAAATTGGCAGATTTCATGAAGAGCTGGATCATACGCGAACCGGATTACACTCGCAAGCTGCTGAGCAGTGTGGATGCAGCGTTGATGAACGATGAGGAAGCTTGCGAATTTTCCCAAACCGATGACCCGTACGCTGCCGGCCTGGCCCTGCTGCGCGCCGGTCCTTCCTATGCCATCGTCAAGCATGGCAGCGAGGGATCTGATCTTTACCACCGACGGGATGACGGCCGGATCGATTTCTTCCACTGCCCCGCTCTGCACATTGAGCACGCCGTGGATCCCACCGGCGCGGGCGACAGCTACTTGGGTGCGCTTGCCGGCTACCTGAGCAAATACATGAAAGGCTCACGCCCCGTGTGGGAAGAAATGCAAAAATCCGTCCTATGCGCGAGCGCCGTGGCGGCTTGCACCTGCGAAACCTTCGGCACGGATGGGCTTGTGCGCCTCTCGCGCGACGAAGCGAAGCGACGCATTGCAACGCTCACCAACCAAGCGGGGGTTATTCGGCCGATTTTCGATTGAGCTGCTGCTTGCGCAAAGCTTGAATCCTGGCGGCAACTCGTGCCTCCCGAATTTTACCCATGCGATACGCCAACACGAGAACAGCAATACCCGCGATGAAAACAACGGCTCCACCCAAAGCCGGAGCCAAACTATAGCAGAATGGAATGCTGACCACGGCTCCCACCACAAGCAAGCTCGCTGCCAACAAATGAGGCAGACCGCTGTAGGACGCTCCATACCACAAAAAACTAAGCCCATACCCTAGGGCAAAGAATGGTCCAAACAACTTCAACCAGAGCATCGGCAAATAGAAAAGGAACGGCAAAACCAGTGAATTCATCACGAGGAACACGATAAAACTCAGCTGAAAAATGGGCTGTCGCAACCGGCGCATTCGCCGCACATGCACCACAACGACCGCCACCGATACAGCGACCACCAGAGCCAAATACAGCCAATGAGCGCGCCCCTCGCGGCTCCACGCGTACAACTCATAAAGCCCGCCGATCAATAGCAAAAGCAACCCACTGCCCCACAATGAACCCAGCAAATTACGCGAAAGCTCCTGCTCCCGCATTCTCCAATCATCGACATGAGCATCCCCCTGCACCACCTCGGCAGTCGATGAATCATGCAGAGGCGTAATCTCCGACGCAACGTCATTTTTCGAGAGCGTTTCCACGTGGGAATCAGGGGTGAAAATCAGCGGCGCGACGAGCGTTTGCGGGAAGCAACAGCGCGCTTCCGCGAATTCTTCAAATTACGCCGCACAACGCGCGCTTTGCCGGAAGCACGACGCGCGCGACTGGATGACACGACGCGCCGTACATCCCCCGGATGATAATCTGAGGCGCGCACCGGAGTACGCGCTGTCTGTGCAGCTGCTATATACGCCCGGCGCTGGTCGTTCAGCGAATAATTGGCAGCATTTTGAGGACGGAAATAGTCCTGATACGCGGGATCCACCTGCCCTATGTGCACCACGGCATCCGAATATGTCCGTACGCCCACACTCCCCCCGGGAGGCGGGCCCTGTTGACAAGACACCACCACGGCAACCACCGGCAGCGCCAGTATGACTCGTCGGATCCCTTTCATCTCGGTACGATAGAGTTGAGTAGTTGACCCGGCATGTTCAAAAGATAACGCAGGGACTGCGTGATCGTTGTGCAGCTGCTCATACTGCACATGCACCCCAACAGCCCAAGCACAGTCACTACTCGTCTCAATGATACACCCATAATAATACGGAAAAGTTAAATGATAGAAGAAGATCGCGAGGGCATATTAGCACACCCTGCGCAGTTTGCCAATACAAAACGGCAGGGCAAACGCACTTTCTAATGCGCTTGCCCTGCCTCGGAAGGGAGTTACTTCATTTTCACAGAGATATCCACGGGCTTAGCCTCCCAAATGCGGCTGTCCGGATCATACGGAATTTCTTTCAAAAGCGGGAAATCGCCCTCCCTGTTTTCCTCGAGAATGGTCTCATAAGCAGATTCAACAGTGGGGGCAGAAAAGGCTGTTCGGAAAAGCTGGAAGATGGGGTTGCCATCCTTATCGGTCTTTTTCTCACCAGACTCCTCATCGATAAGTAAGCAGAAGCCGAACTCACCACCGCCGATTTCCGAAATCATCACCTGCATTTCGTACCACTCACCGGCCTTGACGGTGACAGGATCTCCTACCTCAAAACCTACAATGGGGCTCGCTTTGCGTTCTTTCATATGCTCCGCATCCTTAAGCTCCTTATCGCTGACCCCCCAAACTTCTCTGATACCCTCATACCCCACGATCAGGGTGGCACGTTTTTCTTTGTCTTCGAAGGGCTCATTCCACGTGGCATTGCGCAAGTTGTGCAGCCCGCAAGCCAAGACGTTGCGTCCGTCAAAACGCACAGCCATCACGGTGTCCGCCGCACCCACGAAGCGGAAGGTTCCGCTAGCAGGAGCTTTCACCTTGGCGCGGTACACAACAAGCCAACGACTCTTCTTAAGCCCCTGCTTGCCGGAAGGATCGTAAGCGTGCACAGCCTCGTTGTCCTTGCAGTTCGGCATGAAGAAACAGGTACTGTACAGCTGCAGCTTAGAGCGCATGTACATGACAAGGGTGCCGAGATCCCACCCCTTGTTGTAAAAGTTACTTTCGAACTCAAGAACCTGTTCGTTGCTGATTTCGCCCTCGTAGGCAGACGGTTTGCCATTCGCCATGCGCTTCAAATCCCAAAAATAGCCGGCAAAAGCAGAATCCACTTTCTTACCGCCCATACCTCCACGCCCGGATCCCTCGCCCATGCCATCTCCTAAACCATCACCGCCCATCGAATCGAAGCCACTCGTCGACATTGCGGGAGTGTCCATATCCACATCCATGGTGAAAGACGGATTGGCGATATCTGTTGTAGCTGCAATAATGGGTGCCACAGGAGGCGCAGCAGGCGGCTTGCCACCGGAAATATCGCGAACTTTTGGCGTAGTCTGCACCTCATTTTGAACGGTATCTCCCTGATACACGATAAACTCGGTCATGGGAGGCGTCGCGATGAGAATCTTGGTAACATACAGAATGCCCAAAAGAGCGGAGAGGATGATGACCATCAGGATGACTGCCCGCCGCCGCGTGCGGTGACGCAGCGATTCGATACTACCACGGGCGGTGTCTGTTGAACGAAACCTGATGGCCATAGTGAGTGCCGTCGAAAATCCGGGGTTATTATATCCATGAGCTACCGACTCTGTCAAGCTCAGATGCGAAACTTACGCACCATGAGAGAGAAAAAAACGTTCATGGTACGATTCTCCCTTGAAATATGAAGGTTGAGAGGATAGAATGGCGACGATGAGCAGCGCGAAGCCAGAAGGATGCTCGACGGAGCAAGCTAAACAAATGCAGAGTGTGATGGGTGATGGAGCACGCGCCCTCTTGGTGGCAGCAGCAGCTTTCATTGTGCTCTTTGGTCTGAAATACACGCGGGAAATGACGGCCCCCATCGTATTGGCCGCCTTTCTGGCAATTGTAAGTTATCCGATCATCGACCTTATGCGCAGAGGGATACGCTTCCCTCATTGGCTGGCTGTGACCTGCACGGTCGTCGTGGATATGGCCGTGCTCTACGGGTTGGTTTGCCTCATGAAATTTTTAACGGCGGATATGAAGGCAACCCTGCAGGGCGACTTCATGCCGCACCTTAAGTCGCGTGTGAATGATCTCCTCGACTTGGCCAACAAACTTCCCTTCCACGAACAATTGCACAGCCTCTTCGATTCCCAGACGAACCTTCTCAATATCGTCAATAGCCAACAAATCATCGCCTTTTCACAATCGCTCACCGGGCAGGTGCTCTCCTTCATGTCAGTGACGGTCTTGGTGCTCATTTTGATGACCTTCATGCTGGGTGAGGCCCCTCTTTTTCGACGCAATTTAAACAACCTGCCAAACAGCTTACAAGGTAAGTTGAAGGTGCTTGATGCACTGCGCGGAGTGCAAAAATACCTAATCATAAAAACGCTCGCAAGCGTGAGTACCGGGTTGCTGGCCTGGGCTCTCTGCCACTGCATGAAAGTGCCCTTCGCCTTCATGTGGGGATTTGTCGCATGTGCGCTAAACTTTATACCAACTATCGGGTCTATCGTAGCGGCCATACCGCCTATTTTGCTGGCGCTGATCATGCTGGATTGGGGGAGCATGTTCATTGTAGCGGGAGGATACATGGGCATAAATTTCGTCATAGGCAACGGGATCGAACCCCTATTCCTAGGCAAGCAATTCGGCATGGCTACCTCTATGGTGTTGATTTCAGTGATTGTGTGGGGCTGGGTATGGGGCCCCATTGGCATGCTGCTGGCGGTGCCTATTACCATGTTCCTGAAGCTGGCCATGGAGCACTCTACCGACTTACAGTGGGTGGCGGCAATTATTGATGACGCGGCACACTCTGAACCGCAAAACAAAGCCGATACGCCCGATGTTCCCCACAACTAATTCTTTCAACAACAATCGATATCCCATCCTATGCACCAATTCGCTTACAAAAACGGTTCGCTTCACTGCGAAAACGTGAACCTGGCAGACATTGCAGAAACCTGTGGCACACCTACCTTTGTGTACAGCCGCAATACGATCCTAGCCGACTTGGACGAATTTAGTCGGGCCTTTGCCGACCTGGACATACACATTGCTTACGCCGTCAAAGCATGCTCCAACGGTGCAATCCTCCAGTTGATGGCGAAGCGTGGTGTGGGTTTTGACATTGTTTCCGGGGGAGAGTTGTGGCGCATCATTCGTGCAGGAGGCAACCCGGCAGCGTGCACGTACGCCGGCGTGGCCAAAACGGAGGCTGAAATTCGCTACGCGCTTGAATGCGGCATTTATTGCTTTATCTGCGAGAGTGAGAATGAATTGCGCGCCATCGACCGCATCGCTGCCGATATGGGCAAGCAGGCGCCCGTAGCTGTTCGCGTGAACCCCAATGTGGATGCTCATACACACAAGTACATCACAACCGGCACAAACGAAAATAAGTTCGGTGTGGATATCACGCGCATCGAACAACTCTACGCTGCCATTGCAGCAGAAATGCCGCACCTGCGCATCCGTGGCTTACAGATGCACATCGGCTCTCAACTCACAGACGTGCAGCCCTTCGTGACAGCTGTGCAAAAGGTGGCGCCTCTGGCCGCCAAGTTCAAGGAGCTCTATGGCATTGAATTCTGGAGCATCGGCGGCGGTATCGGTATCGTGTATGACGGATGCCTTGCCTCCGGATCCGCAGACTGGTGGAAGGAACACCCGGAACAGATTACCATCACCTCCTATGCGCAGGCGCTTATCCCCCTCCTCAAGCCTCTGGGGCTGCGTATTCTTATGGAGCCCGGACGTCGCCTAGTGGGCAATGCCGGGGTGATGCTCACCCGTTGTGTGTACGAAAAGAATGGCGAGAGCAAACATTTTAAGATGATTGATGCAGGGATGAACGACATTATCCGCCCTGCTCTCTACGAGGGCTACCACGAAATTTGGCCCGTGCGCCAGCACAGTGGCGATACCATCGTGGCGGACGTTGTGGGACCGGTCTGCGAATCCGGCGATTTCCAGGCGCAGAACCGCAGCTTGCCCGATGTGAAGCCGGGCGAACTGCTGGCGGAAATGAGTGCCGGCGCTTACGGCTTCAGCATGTCTTCCACTTACAACTCCCGTCCTCTGGCGGCAGAGGTCATGGTGGATGGCGATAAGTTCACCCTCATCCGGCGCCGACAAACTCTCGAGCAGATGGTGGAAGACGAAATACTCCCGGAGGCCTAATCTCTCACATCCGACAGCATGGCTCGTCTCTCCATTCCCGAATATGTCATGGCCTTGGCGCATGTCGCTGCCCTGCGCTCGGAGGATCCCTACCGCAAGGTGGGCGCAGCTGCTTTGGACGCCGATAACCGCGTGATCGGCACCGCCTACAATGGACTTTACCCCGGCTTTACCGCACCGGCTGATTTCTGGGCATCTCGCGATGAACGGCAAAAGTTCATGCTGCATGCGGAAATTAATCTGTGCAGCCTTTTCAAGCGAGGGGAGGCGAGAATCGTGGCCTGTACGACAATGCCCTGCACATCCTGCATGCAGGCGCTCTGCGCTCACGGGGTGAAAATCATCTACTACGGCGATGATTACGAAAAATCGGAGGCGAGAGCCATCGCGGATCTCTACGAGGTGCAGCTCATCCGCGTGCCGAATTACCCGCTTTCGGATTTACCCTTGGTGCCACAGCAAACGCATCCGAGAGAAGGCGAGTAATAGAGAAGAATATCCCGATGGGTAATATAACTCGCTTTTTCCATCATGCGCGGCGCAGCATGGCGGTGAGCTCCTGCTGGAAACTCTGCATCTCGTCCGGGGAGGGTGTGCCGGTAAGTTGACTCCAACCAAAGCGCCCGAGCTGGTCTATCTGCCATGCGCCCTCTGCCCCGCCCGGGAAATGCGCCTTCCCGGAGAGTAGTGTGCCGGGAAGCTGCAAGTCATCCAGCTCCACACGCACACTCCCGCTGGCCTCGTCCTCCGGTGTGTCCTGTGTCGCTTCGGCGGCCTCATCGGGGTTTGCTGCAGCAGGGGCATCTTCCTGGACAAGTTCTATCCCATGATCCAACATCAGGAACCTTACTTCCATGAATGTAAGGTGCAAACCAAATTCGCTCTGCAACTTTTTCTGAATGCCGTTGAGATCCATTCCCTCTGCCGCCCAATTCTTGATGGCGGCAAGCTGATGTTCGTTCACAGTGGTGCTCATGGCGCCCATCATAGCACTCGATGCCCGGTGTGTCAATGCACGTTCCTATTAAGCCAAAGCAACCACATTAGAAAATGCGGTTGCCAATTTACGATGTACTATTTATTAATAATGTACGCGTTGCGCAGATTTTTATCGGATCATTAATGTGTCCTGATATCCCTTTAGAGCCATCATCATGATGATCGCTTGTTGTCATGATTTTTGATAGGTATAAACGGTGATATCAGTCAATAATAGCATTTTCTCTGTTGATTGACTTCTCTCAAATGCGGTTTCCTAATTTTGCTATCCACGGAAGTCTATCTTGACAAGACACGCAAAATTCGCTAAAAGGAACACATGGCATCTCAACTCATCTATACAAAGTCGCGAGCTGTTCACGGAAGCTTGGTGCAGCGGATATGTCGAGCTGTCAGACCGGGGTACGCTGTGGTCGGGAAAACGCGTATGAGTCCCGCCCTAGAAAGTAAGCTGGTAAGTTTGGCTCGCAATGGGATAGGGAAGAAGGGCATGGATTTTGAGCCCCAATTTTTCTACCTTCCCGACTTCACGGAGAGAGGTACACAACATATATTTGGCAGCATACGCTGGATGAAACGCGGCGGAGTGACGAGCGCTGACTACATTGCTCACTTTCTCGTACTCACAGAAGAAGAAGTGCGTGGCATTTGGCAGAGCTCATGCAGACTGACGCCGGCGGGCGTTCTCCTGGTGCTGGAGTTGAGTGGATTTTGGGCAGAGAGTTGGCGAGGTGCAGCCAGATGGCTGACGAATGAGAACTTGCCGAAATGGGAGGAGTCTGAGGAGGCTTTGCAGGCTCAAGTGCAACCAACGTGGCAGCGATACACCGGGCACAAGCGTTTTGCCGCTCTTCTCAAAACGCCTCAGTACAAGGAGGCCTGTATGCTCGCCGTGCCTGCCGGCACCCCTGTGACCGACATGCTGCGTTTACTCCACGAGGCAGATTTCCTACGCAGCGATTTGGGTTGGAGCATACCGATATCGACTCACGGCAGCGAAGAGTTCATGGATCTAGCGCAGGTGCAACTGCTCGGATTTATAGGCGGTCGCATGCAGCGACAAGCCACACTGTCCGGAATACCTGTCATTGAAGTAACGGAAAAATTGGTTGATGAACCGACTCCTCAAAGTTCACAACCGTCGCCTCCCCCTCTCGTCACTACGCCTCAAGTGGAGGAAAAGTCGTTCACAATATCCGGTGAGGGACACGGAACGAGCGCACCTCAAACAAAACATTTGATATCAAAATTGTTAAAAGCAGGTGAGGCTCTTCTTATCCTCGGCGGAGTGGCATTATGCGGGTATTATGCGTGGCACAATCGTGATGAATTAATCAATCAGGCAGACGACATACTTGCTCAGGTGGAGAAACTCAATAAAGCTGAGCAGCCGCAGGACGTCGTGCCGGAGAGCACGTCTCAAACGCGCGCAGAAGAACCCACCATCGTTGGACAAGAATCTACTGCCGGTGAGCAAAAATCTGTACGCAGACGGATCAAGCCTGTGCTGATTGGACAAACTGTTCCAAGTTTTGTTAAATCTTTATTCAATGATACAAATAGCAGAATCGATATTGGAACAGTAACCATATATCACCTGAGCCCAACTGAGTCAGATCGTGCGGATAGCCTCTCCCGCGAGCTGGACGGCAGTGCTTACTATGCAACCATAAGCCCAGGGGATGCAGCCGGAAAATGGGAGTTGAGATTACTCGAACAAGGCGAAACTCTCCCCGGAGGAAAGGTTACCATCACCACAAAAGGCGATACACTGCGCAGCATCACGGATGAAAATGGACAGAGCGTGGCGCTGCGTTTGCCAATTAATCAGGAGGGTAAGACAGTGGGCGAGGCGCTCTTGCTGCCGGAATTACGGATCGCTTTGCCAACTATCGGCAACTCGCAAAAAACAAAGACTAATGGGGCGGACAACATAGCCGGACTTGCACCGGAGTACTTAACCTGTGAGCCGCAAAAACTCTCTTTTGGCGCCTCTCCTCAAGCAAAAAAATGGGAGTCAAATTTGAAAGGAAGTGTAAGTTACACGGCAGAAGACCTGCTGAGGCTGCCGGCGGTGGCCACACGCAACAAGGTAATACTGGTGGGACAAGACCCACAGCTCTGCCGAATGCCCGCGCGTGGAGAAGAGCGGGGAGGGATGATCTTCTACAGCCCTGAACTCAAAATACGCTATGATCTTCGGCGACAAGTTATCGCCCGCATATTGCACTTTGCCAATCTTCCCCACAGCTCCAGCGCTCAGAAAAAGCACAACCCTCACAGCCTCGCCGGCACTTACTACATCGTCAACCGCATACTGGAGGTCCCCGAGAAGAAAAGAGCAGAGGCTGTCCGACAATATGCCAACCTCTTCGCGGATGAAAAGTTTGCGTCATTCTGTGAAAAAGAGCTCAGCTATATGACCAAGCCTTACCGCGGAGGAGTGTCAGGCAAAGGAACACGCATTGAGGTGGAGCCTAAGGTAATGGAGCAGCTCATGGTCGTTAATTTCCGTGATATCCAACTCTGCCTCTGCGAGCGACTTACCCAAGAAGCGCGCACCGAGTTCTCCCATTTGCTGCAGGAGCAGCAGAACGCCGCCGTAGCAGGCAAAGAGTTGGTGCTGCGCGAGGTACAAATGACCGATACGGATGAACTAATTTGGTTGTTTGAAGTGAGCAGCGGCAAATAATGCTCTCCACTTCCGTTCATTTTTCTGAGCACGACAAAATTCGCTGATTCGGACGTAAAAAAACGCTCGCCAAAACGTGTGCGAGGTGGTAGAGTATGAGCAGTTAAAATCCATTCCATCTATGGCAATCAAATTATTTATCCCCGGACCGACCATCGTGTCGGATGCGATATTGAAGGAACTGAGCGGCCCCATGATCAGCCACCGCTCCAAGGCAGCTTCTGCACTCCAAAAACACATCTCGGACTACCTGCAGAAGGTGCTCTTCACTGAGAACCGTATCCTGCTTTCCACCTCTAGCGGTTCCGGACTCATGGAGGGAGCCATCCGCTCTTGCACGGCAAAGCGGGCAGCGGTATTCTCTATCGGAGCATTCGGTGACAAGTGGTTTAAGATGGCTAAGACAAACGGAGTGCCCGCAGATAAATTCTCGAGCACGATGGGCGAGCCCACTACACCGGAGATGGTTGATGCCGCTCTTTCCACCGGTAAGTATGACCTCATCACAGTGACGCACAACGAAACTTCCTCAGGCGTGCAGAACCCGGTTGAGGAGATTGCCGAAGTGATGAAGAAGTACCCGGATGTGGTTTGGTGCGTAGATGCAGTGTCCTCCGCTGTGGGATCCAAAATCGAAACGGATAAGCTGGGAATTGACGTACTGATCACCTCCACTCAGAAGGCGCTGGCGCTGCCTCCGGGCTTGGCGATCTGCGCTGTGAGCCGCAAGGCGTACGAGCGTACCGAGAAGGTGGAAAACCGTGGGTTGTACTTTGACTTGCGCACCCTCTGGGATTTCATTGACAAGAAAAACTATCAGTACACCTCGACCCCGTGTCTTTCGCTGATGTATGCGCTGGACAAGCAACTTGTGCACATCGTGGATGAAGAAGGCATTGAAGCACGATTCGCCCGCCACGAGGAGATGGCCAAGTTCACACGTGCATGGGCGGACGAATACTTCCGCGTGTACCCGAACCGTAAGTACCTCTCCAAGACACTCACGGTGATTGATTCCCATCCCAAGGGCAAAGATGAGCTCATTTCCGTTGGTGAATTAAACAAGGCCCTGGCTGAGCGCAACATGCAAATCGGCAATGGCTATGGCGACCTGAAGGATAAAACCTTCCGCATCGCTCACATGGGCGAACTTACCATGGACGATATGAAGGAAGTGACGAGCGCTATCGTCGACATCCTCCACCTCGGTTAATTGAACATTTACGAAAGCAGGGGAGAGTGTGCAGCTTTCCCCTGCTTCTCTTTTCTCTCCTTGCACCATGAATGCTCTGTTCGTACTTCCCTATCAAGTGATGTACTACGATACCGATTGCGGAGGCGTGGTGCACAACTTGGCCTACCTGCGTTGGGTGGAAGAGTGCCGCACTAAAATGTCCTCCGCCATCGGCATCGATTGGGCTCGCCTAGCCAAGGAAGAGAACAAGCATTGCGTGCTTGTGAGTCATGAGGTGCACTACCACTCCCCCGCTTTCGTGGCAGATGAGATGAGGGTGCTGGGAGGCATTGAGAGTGTGGAAAAGTCCTCCATTTACTTCACATTTGAGATTCGACGCGTGGAGGATGATAAACTCTGCGTCACGGTCCGTCAGCGGCTCGCGCTCGTTCAGGCTCCCCAAGGACGTCCCTGCCGGATTCCTCAAGCTTGGCATCATTGCATTGGCACTCAACCCGAGTAGGCCCCTGCCAGCCTGAGTCAAAAAAGCGAGAGATACCCGCAAAAAAAGACGCGAACTAAGTTCGCGTCCTTGAAAAAAGGGAGATGAGGAAGGGAGCATCAGCGAGCCGCCTTCACAGTGACGGCTTCCTTGCCGACGCGGTCGCGCAGGTAGTTGAGCTTGGCTCGGCGGACCTTCCCGCGGGAAGCTACCTCAATCTTGGCAATGCGCGGCGAATGCAGAGGGAAAGACCTCTCCACCCCTTCGCCATAGGAAATCTTGCGGACAGTGAACGCCTCGTTGACACCCGAGCCCCGCTTTCCGATCACTATCCCTTGGAATATCTGCACACGCTCCTTACCGCCTTCTATCACACGGCAATGCACCTTCACGGTGTCGCCTACGTTGAAGGGCGTTACATCGCTCTTAAGCTGCTCCTGACCAATTTTATCGAGAATGTTCATCTTAGGTACTTGTTGAAAAATTCGCGCCCGGAAGTGAAGGAGCACCTCCACAGAAGGCGGGGTATTCTACATGATTTTTTTTGATTTGGCAATGCAAATTCTTTACATCAAACGAATTTTTTCCAAAGTCAGCCTGAAACGGGACGCACATCCGTCCCAAGAAAACGCGATCCCAATGGTACTTAATGTCACACCATGTAGCATAAGCCGTTGGTTATTACGATTTACGAAGTCAACCATAATTTGGCATTGTTCGAATTTTTTTTCGAAGCAACATTTCACAACACGCTCCCGCTTGTGGGGGGGCTTTCAGCCGGTCCAGTCTCACGACATAGGTAACAGAAAAGTTTCAAAACATAGGTTACACATTTGATAGCAAAAATGGCATGA
>CANQSS010000017.1 GCA_947626545.1 uncultured Akkermansia sp.
CCCATCGAGGTAGGCGTAGTTTATCTTTCCCCCTAAATCAACTCCCACAAATTGAAGTTGGCCCTTTTCGTCCGCCTTACTTTGTTTGGTTTTACTTTCTCTTTTTTTCATGGTACACTTGTACACGTTTTTGTGAGAGTGTCTATCAAGCGGATATAACACTATTGTGGACTATGGCTAGCCCTCTCAACTATTTTATCTTTGATAGACCTCAACATAACGGAATGCGGAAAGAACTGACGTCGTAAAGGACTTTATGCCCACGTACGAATATGAACGTTCCCGCATGGAGCCTCTTTTGAGGCTCCGCCCGTTATGTCGAGGAGCTCCGTTGAGGATTTCCCTCTCAGCGCTTCGGATTATACCACCTCGAATCAATAGTGTACGATTTGGATTTTAGCGCGCGTTGCGCGGGACGGAGAGGCGGAGCAAATGCGAGCGTGATGGGGCGAGTGGAGAGTTTTCCTACTTTTCCACTTCATCCAAATGGGTTTGCCGCGGTAAATACGCTTGCTTTTTGGGACGGCATCCTCTATGCTTGGGAGCATGAGTGCGCATGTGTTGATCAAACTCGAGGGATTGAGTGAGGAAGCGACGACTTTTTCCGGCTGCGTGGATGGGAAAGAGCTCATCGAGCTCGACCAGGGCGATGTGCAGTGTACCGGTGGCATCGAGTATGAATTGAGTGTATGCATGTATGGTGGGAAAGAATTGGTGGCAGACGTGCAGTTGAATGTGCCGTTGAAGTTGCGCTGCGAACGCTGCTTGCGTGAGTTCGACTACTCCCTGCCGGTGCATGCCGTAATCAGCCTTGAAGCAAGCCCGGATCTGCTTGAAATCGATCTGGCAAAAGACCTGCGCGAGGAGATATTACTGGTACTGCCAGCCTACCCGAAATGCGAACTTGCCGGGTTGGAATGTGAAAATCATGACATAAGTGGAGATTTTGGGCTGGACAAAGCCCCCCTACCTGGTGTAAACTCCGCCGCGGCGAGCGAGCGGAGTGTTTGGGATGCGCTGGATGGTATTAGTACGCCTCCGGCTCCATGAGCAAGCGTCCCTTCGCCCGGTTTTTACCTTCGCCGCAATTTACCACAACACTTACAGATTATGGCAGCTCCCAAACGCAGAACCTCTAAGATGAAGCAGCGCTCCCGTCTGTCCGCGCAGGCGTGGAAAGCCCCTCAGATGGGCAAGTGCCCGAAGTGCGGCGCGACTGTACCCGGTCACACTGCTTGCCCCCATTGCGGCACCTACCGCACGCAGAGCGGCGCCGAAGTTCAGGTTAAGGCCGCCGAGTAAGTCTCTTTCCTTTCGAGACGCAACATCTTCATTGCCGCCTACGGGCGGCATTTTTGTTCCCGGCGTTCTACAAATCCATAGCGAGTTCGGCATCCATGAGGCCCGACTTCTCCAGGTAGTAGTCATAGCCGCCGGCATAGGGAGTGAGCAGACCTTGGTTGATGTGCAGGGTTTTCTCCGCAAGTGAGCGGATGAAATGCACATCGTGCGAGATGAAGACGAGGGTCCCTTCGTAGCGTTTAAGCGCTTGGGAGAGAGCCTCGACGCTCATGAGATCCAAGTGAGTGGTCGGCTCATCCATGAGCAGTAGATTGGGCGGATTCACCAAAAATTTGACAAGACTGAGGCGAGATTTTTCCCCTCCGGAGAGCACCTCCACCCGTTTCTCGACATCCAATCGACGGAAGAGGAAGCTGCCGAGTACCCCACGCGCCTCCTCCTCACGCAGTTCGGGATCGGCTTTCATAATCTCCTCGAGAACAGTAAGATTTGGGGTGAGATTCTCGGCGCGCATTTGGGAAAAGTAACCGATGCGTGTCGTAGTGCCCGGTGTGCGCTTGCCCCCGTCAATCGGAATGACTCCGGCAAGTATTTTCAGCAGGGTGGATTTGCCTGCGCCGTTTGGTCCGACCAACACAATGCGCTGCCCTCGCTCCACCAGCAAGTTCAGATCCGAATAGACACGGTGTGAGCCATAGGATTGTGAGACGTGCTCGAGCTCGATGACGCGCTGGGTGCTGCGTGGTGGCTGAGGAAAGATGAATTTGAACACCTTGCGCGCCGGACGCGGTTTTTCGATGCGTTTGATTTTTTCGAGCTGTTTGATGCGACTCTGCACCTGCGCGGCTTTGGATGCCACGGAGCGGAAGCGTTCTATGAAGGCCTCAAAATGGGCGATCTCGCGTTGCTGATTGCGCCAGGCTGCCAGCATCAATTCATAGCGTTGATCTTTGAGCTCCAAGAAGGCGCTGTAATTTCCGGTGTAGCGCACCAGTTGCGCGTTTTCTATGTCGTACACCGCCTCCACCAACTCGTCCATGAAGTCACGATCATGCGATATCATGAGTATCGCCCCCGGATAATTTTTTAGGTAGCGGCGCAGCCATAATAAACTCATCAAGTCTAGATGGTTGGTCGGCTCATCGAGCATCAGCAGGTCCGGCTCCGCCACCAGCAGCTGAGCCAGATGGGCTCGCATGATCCAGCCACCGCTCATCTCGCGCGCGGGACGTGAGAAATCGCTGTCTTTGAAGGCGAGTCCTTTCAGGATACGCTTTGCTTTGGGCTCCAGTCGATAGCCATCGTGTGCGGTAAAGGTGTCAACAGCGTGAGCGTAGGCATCACTGGCGTGGTCACCCTTTGCCTCGCATTCTGCCATGGTACGGATAGCTTGGCCGAGTTCCGGCGTGATGCTCATGGCAATTTCCAAGACCGTACGATCCGAAGGGTCGCCGGCTTCCTGCGGCAGGTAGCCAATGGCAGCATACTCATCGCGTTGAATCTCACCCTCATCGGGTGCGTCCTCCCCCAGAATCATGCGAAAGAGAGTGGACTTGCCTGCGCCGTTCGGTCCTACCAGCGCGACGCGTTCTCCCCAGTTCACCACCATCTCGGCCTCAGCAAACAGAGTTCGTCCTGCATGCGCCTTCGTAAGTTTTTTGATTGTGAGCATCTTCGCCGCAAGTATATCGGGTTATTGTGCAAAAGCAAACTTTTTCAACGCACAAACCAAGGCAAACGCATGAAATGCGTTTGCCTATGTATGATGTACGATGTACGATGTACGATTTGGGAAGTGAGCGCGCGGGGCGCGTTTTTTTTCGGATCATTAACTCATAGGAAATGGGTTGAATGAGCCCGGAAAAGATTTTCTTGGGACGGATATAGTGTCTTATATGCAAAGATAAAAAAGACTTTCCATGCGTTAGAGCATTTGCTAGAATACACGCACACACGAGAAGGTACACCTTTTTAACCGATACGCTATGACCAAGAAATCATCTTCCAGAAAAATGACCGGAGCAGAAATCCTTGTGCAGAGTCTTGTGCGCGAGGGAGTAGAAGTCGTGTTCGCCTATCCGGGCGGCGCAAGCATGCCCATTCACCAGGCGTTGAGTCACGAGCCAAGTATTCGCACCATCCTGCCTCGCCACGAACAGGGAGGCGGTTTCGCGGCCGAAGGCTATGGGCGCGTGACCGGCAAAGTGGGCGTCTGCATGTCCACCTCCGGCCCCGGTGCGACCAACATGATTACCCCCATAGCGGACGCATTTATGGACTCCATTCCGCTGGTGGCTATCACCGCCCAAGTGGGCAAGCCTCTCATCGGCAGTTCCGCTTTTCAAGAAACTGACGTCTTTGGCATGACGGCTCCCATTGTCAAACACAGTTACTTGGTAACGAGTGTGGAGGACATCCCGCGCATCATTCGTGAAGCATTTTACATTGCGCGCACCGGTCGTCCCGGACCGGTTGTCATCGATGTGCCCAAAAATTTCCAGGAGATGAGTATCGAGCCGGATTTTGATCAGCCGATGGATCTGCCCGGCTACAACCCGCAACTGCCTCTGCCGAAGGAGGAGCTTGACAAGGTGCTGCCGTTGCTGTTGGCGGCTAAACGCCCGGCTATCTACGCCGGCGGCGGGGTTGTGATAGCGGATGCGGCGGCAGAGCTGCGCGAGCTGGCGGAACGCTTGCAAATCCCCGTGGCCACCACCCTTATGGGAGTGGGGACGATGCCGGAGACTCACCCGCTTTCCGTGCGCTGGCTGGGTATGCACGGCGCCGTGTATGCGAACAACACCGTGAACGAGGCGGATGTCGTGCTGGCCATTGGTACGCGGTTTGATGATCGAGTGACCGGCGCGGTTAAGAGTTTCTGCGAACACGCGACGCTCATCCACATCGACTTTGATGCCGCCGAGCTCAACAAAAATAAGCGAGTGGGGCTCGCCATCCGCGCGGAGGCCAAGGCTGCACTCACCTACCTCAACGAACAGCTCGAGAAGCTTGGTCACCCAGTCCGTGAATACTCTGCGAAGAACCGCCCGGAGTGGTTCTCCCTCATCGACACATGGAAGGAAAAATACCCTCTCGCTTACGAAAAACGCGAACATGAAATTGCTCCGCAGCAGGTGGTGGAAGAGCTGTATAATCAGCTCAAGGGCAAGGACGCTATTATCTGCACCGGAGTGGGGCAGCACCAGATGTTCGCGGGGCAATTCTACAAGTTCGAAAAGCCGCGCCGATTCTCCACCTCCGGCGGGTTGGGATCCATGGGCTACGGCTTGCCGGCGGCGATGGGCGCCCATGTGGCTTACCCGAATCTGCCCGTGGTGAACATCGATGGCGACGGTTCCTTCCTCATGAATGTGCAGGAACTCGGCACGATCCACATTGAGCGCATGCCCATCAAGTGCATCATTCTGAATAACCAGCACCTCGGCATGGTCGTGCAGTGGGAAGACTTGAAGTACGACTCCAACCGTGCCAACACCTTCTTGGCTGATCCACGCGTCGAATACGATCCCACTCACCACACCCCGGATATCATATACCCGAACTTCCCCACGATTTGCGCCGGCTTTGGCATCACGTGCGAGCGCGTGGTAGAACCCGCTGAGCTCGCCCCGGCCATCGAGCGTATGCTCGCCTCTCCGGAGGCGTATGTGCTGGATGTGATGGTGCCGTACGATGTGCATGTGTTGCCGATGATTCCCGGCGGCATGAGCTACCGCGATGTGGTGCTGGAACGGATCGCCGGCGACGGCAAGGGACGCAAGGCGAGCGACCTGGGGCGCGAGATTCCCTCTGCCCTGTGAGTCGTCATGTACTATTACCTCGATCCCGACCGCCATCCGCATGGTCCTCACTCGCGCGAGGAACTTGCGAAGTTGCTCGACGATGGCACCCTGAGCGCTTCCACTCTCGTGGCAGCTAAGGGTGATGCCCATTGGGTGGCACTGGACGCTTTCCTGCACCCGGAGCCTCCTCATGCAGCAAATGAGTTGAGTTTTTGGGGCGCTTTGGGGCGCGCTTTTGCCGGTTATGCGACAGCAAAAGGGCGTGCCACCCGCAAGGAATACTGGTGCTTCATGCTGATATTTGGCGTATCGTGGCTTATTCTGGCACTGACATTTGTGGCTCTGCTTGTTTCGTCCTTCGCACTTTCTGCTCTTGCAGTAAACACCGACAAGTTCAAGTTCGGTGTGGCGGCCATTATACTTTTGTGTATCACTGCGGGTGTGGCATTGTTGCTGTTGCTCATGGCGCCCGGATTAGTGACGCTGCAGATCCGCCGCTTCCATGACAGCGGGCTGAGCGGCTGGTGGGCTGCCTTACCCATTGTCCTTGAGGCATTGTCTCTATTTCTACCCTCGGTGGACGCCCTCTTCACCCACGCGGATGCCATCTCTGCGATATTCTTGCGTTTACGAGATATCCTAAGCGGAGTTGCAGAGACGACGACTCTCCCCAAGGTCACAGGGTCAGGAGAGGGTTTCAGCATTCCGGATGAGTTTTACACGGTATTGCTCGCCCATTCTGAAATCTTTTTCCTGGTGATGCTCATCTTGTCCCTGCGCGATTCTCAACGCGGCACTAATAAGTACGGTCCATCACTCAAATACCCTGACTCGCCATGATGAATGAAGAACCTGCTTCTCCGGAGCAGCGTTGCCCCGTCTGTCGTGGTGCGATACCGCTCGGCGACCTGCCTGAGAAGTGTCCGCACTGCAGCCATCGCCTTGGCGCCACCCACGCCGGTTTTTTTGCGGATATGCTGCGTCCGTTCTTTCTGTACTTTACGATACGGGGGCGTGCCACCCGCCGCGAGTACTGGAGTTTTTCGCTCACATTTGGTGTGCTGGACACCTTGCTCTCTATCTACTTTTCCGGAATGCTGATGATAGCTCCTTTGATCGCACGATGCGAAGTGCCGAACAAGTTTGCCGACATTTTGCTGTGGGGAGGAGGAATCAGCGGGGCGCTGTGGCTGCTGCTCTTTGTGCCGTACTGCACCGTCACGGCGAGACGTTTGCACGACATCAACTACAGCGCGTGGTGGATGGGTGCGAGTGTGGTGATCAACTTCCTGACGTACGTGACAGTAGCTTTGATAATTGAAGAGGTAGCGTCGGTTCTCGAACTGCCCCGGATTCTCGACGGGGATCTCACGAGGCAAACCATGGCAGAATTGCTGGAGCGGGTCATTGCCCCTTGGAGGAGCCTTGCCGAAGTTCTCGGTTTGTTGGGGAATGCACTCGGCATCCTTATCTTCGTCTTCTGCCTGCTGGATTCTCAACGTGGCAGCAATAAGTACGGTCCATCATCTAAGTACCCCGAAACGTGACTCCCATGTACTATTATCTGGATACCCATCAAAAGCCAACAGGCCCTTTCACCCATGAAGAGCTGCGAAGCTTGCTGCAGAGGGGCATCATTTTCCCGGATACGCTCATTGCCCAAAAGGGGGCGGATACTTGGCAAAAATACGGCGAGGTGTTTCCGGATGAGGCTGCATGTTCTGATGATTTGCCGCCCATACCTGATGAGATGAAAAAGGCAACACATCCTGCCGGTCATTGCCCGAAATGCGGAGTTGAAATTTTGACGGAACAGGACGAACTGCCGCTGCGCTGTCCGACCTGTCAATTCCCACTGCGACCGGAAGAGGCGACGAACGTTGTATCCTGCTTGCGGCATAGTTTGGTGCAGTATGTGATCATTCGCGGGCGAGCTCGCAGGGCAGAGTTTCTCTGGTTCGTGCTTTTCTACATGGTGACGCTCGGCGTAGTATCGCAGTGTCTCCCGAGTTTATACGATTTGGCGAGTTTGCTGCTTATCATCCCGTCCATCACTCTGAGCGTGCGGCGCATGCACGACACGGGACGCTCCGGATGGTGCATCGCAGTACCCCTCCTTCTTCAAATTGCCGGGGCGGGCATCTGCTTTGCAGGTGGGATAAGCACGATCATCAATGTGCTACGCAGTGCGGACCAAGTTGCTCCACCGGTGGGGGCGATTTTTTCTCCGCTTTTGATTGCCGGATTGATCGTATGCGGCGTAGCTGTGTTGGCGGGGCTGTACTACTTCATCATCGCGATGTTTTGGGACTCTCAACGAGGACCGAACAAATACGGACCCTCGCCCAAATACCCTCTCGCTAAACCTGAGGCGTGACGGGGTATTCGTAAATATCACCGCGGAAATTACGGAGAAGAAGGCGCCCCGGTTTCTCCGCCACCACATAGTTCGGGTTGAGCGGCACCTTCCCGCCGCCGCCCGGCGCATCAATTACAAACTGAGGTACGGCATAGCCGCTGGTGAATCCTCTGAGCGCCGAAATGATGTCGATGCCCTCCAGCGGATGGGTGCGGAAATGCCGTGTCCCGACCACGGGGTCGCACTGGTAGAGGTAGTACGGACGCACTCGGCATTGCAGCAAGCGATGCACCAGTGTGCGCTGCACCTCTGCGCTGTCATTCACCCCGCGCAGCAGCACGCTCTGATTGCCCAGCGGAATGCCGCTGTCGGCCAGCATTCCCAGCGCCTGCTCAGCATCCTCGCCAAGCTCGTGCGGGTGGTTGCAGTGGATGGAAATGAAGAGCGGCACGTGCCGATGCAACATGGCGCAGAGCGCCGGCGTGATGCGCTGCGGCAGCATGATGGGTACGCGCGTGCCGATGCGCAGAAACTCGATGTGCGGGATGCTTCGCAGTTCAGAAAGCATGGTATCCAGCCTCTCGTCGGTCAACAACAGCGGATCCCCACCGGAGAGCAACACATCCCTCACCTCCGCGTGGTCGCGCAGGTACTTCAGCACTCCGTCCCAATCCAAATGCCAGCGCTCGCACCCTTTGCCGGACACCATGCGGGCCCGCGTGCAGTAGCGGCAGTACGTGGCGCAACGGTCCGTGCAGAGCAACAGCACGCGATCCGGGTATCGGTGCACGAGCCCCGGCACCTTTTCATCCTTTTGCTCTCCGCAGGGGTCAACCAGCTCTCCCGGATGGGATTCCAGCTCCTGCGGCAGTGGGATGACCTGGCGCCGCAGCGGGTCAGCGGCATTTGCCGGGTCGATCAGACTTAAGAAGTGGGGAGTCACGCGAACGGCCAGCCTCTGCCCGACTTGTTGCAAAGCCGCTCGCTCCTGCAGAGTGAGCTGCAACACCTGCTCCAGCTCCTCCGCCGTGCAGCAAGCGTGCCGCATTTGCCAGGCTGCATCCTGCCACTGCTCGACAGTCGCTCCCCATTTTGCCGCAAGCGATGGCAACTTACCGTTTTCCTTCATACCTGCAACCTTTACCTTACATGCCAAATGCCGCTTTGTCAACGCACATGTCACGCCCGGGGCAAACGCATTAGAAAATGCGTTTGCCTATGTACGAGGTACGAAGTACGATGTACGATTGCGAAGTTCGCGCGCGTTGCGCGGGGATGCGAAGCCGGGGCGGACGGGATGTCTCAAAGCCGTGATCGAACCGCTGCCCGAAGGGCAAACCGGCAGGGTGGTGCCGGTGAGTCAACGTATGATGTACGATTGTTGTCACGATTTTTGACACGTATAAACAAAACAGTGACATCAGTCAATATGAGCATTTTCTCCGTTGATTGGCTTCTCTCAAATGCGTTTGGCATTTATAAATTACGATGAAATTTCGTGTACGGAAATAAGCGCAATGAGGCAGCAGGAGAGTTTCGCCACTTTTCGACTCTATCCAAGTGTGGTTGTTCTGCTTTACGCCTGATCCGAGAAACGTATACCATCTCCCAAACCGTCCAAATGCTGCACCAAATCAAAAAGATTCAAACGCTGCATTTCACCGCGCTCTGCATAATCGAGGAACTCCTCCAGTGCGGCAGACAATATACTCGTGCGCGTCTCGCTGTATTCCTCCTGCATGGCTTGCTGAAGTCGATTGAACTGCGCAGCGGTGCACCGAAATGTAATGGATCGTAGTTTCATGACTCGTCAAATCTACATGATGTGTCTCATGTTGGAAAGCATGTTGTAATGTATGATGACTAATATGGTTGTAATCAGAAAATGAAAAAGCTATAATATGCTCTGTTATGCAAATTGATATCCATAAGCCGCGCAAAAACATTACTCGCTTCACCTACGAGTTCACCTCGTTTCAGGGATGGCGCGTCACTCTCTGCCGTCGGCAAGAGCATTTCACACGCTATTTCTCCGATAAACAATACGGTGGAGCGGAAGCGGCTTTGCATGCCGCTATCGAGGTGCTCGAGCACGTTAAACGCCGCCTGAGCGCTACCCCGGATGACCCGGCACGCGTTTTTGAGGAATGCCGTGATCTCATTCCGCGCGGCGACTATCCCACCGGTGTGCGTCCGCGCAAATGCTCCCGACCGGTGGCGTGACATGCATTTTGGGCAGATACGATTTCCCCATCTGCCTGCTCGCCGCTAGTCAGACAGATGGGGGCCGACACCGCTTGCTCGAGGAGAAGACCACACCCCGCGCAGCGGTATATCGGACATTTCTCCCGGTGGGCGGCGCACGTGGCGCGTATCATCAGGTGTGTTTGAAGGTCATTGCCTCTGACTCTTTGAGATGGTGTGCCGATGTGTGCCGCACCAGGAAATCTATACTTCGCTTCATATCCCGCACCAGCAGGTTCGCCATATCTGCCGTAAAACCCTGACGTATTATAATGCGCATTACCACGATATGCTGCACGTTGGCGGGCAGGCTGAAGGCCGGTACTTGCCAACCGCATTGCCGCAAACGATCGGATAATTCGTAGAGATTGTACCCGGGGTCATAGTCTTTCTTCATGGTAAAGCAGACGGCCGGTATGCCGGTCTTGGGGTTGCCGTTGGACAGAAAATCGAAATCGCCCAACTTCGAAATCTCTTTTGCGAGGAGGCCTGCCACATCATAGGCAGCTTGGTGTATGCGCCGATATCCGTCCATGCCCAATCGCACAAAGTTGTAGTACTGCGCAATGACTTGTCCCGCAGGACGCGAAAAGTTGATGGCGATTGTAGGCACACGACCGCCCAGATAATTGACCGCAAAGGTGAGTTCTTCCGGGAGCTCGCTTTCATCCCGCCACACCACCCAACCGCAGCCCAGTGGTGCCAGTCCGTACTTATGCCCGCTGGAGGAGATGGACTTCACCCTCTTGAGCCGAAAATCGAAAGGAATGCCGGGAGCTACGAAGGGCGCAAGAAAACCGCCACTTGCCGCATCCACATGCACATCCACATCCGGTCCGCCCTTGCGCGCCAGCTTGTCGAGAGTCTTGCACACGTTCTCCGGGAATTCGTACTGACCGGTATAGGTCACCCCAAAAGTTGGTACGACGCAAATGGTGTTTTCATCCACCAATTCGAGCACCTGCTGTTCGGTGAGACCGTATTGACCCGGGTTCATGGGGGCTTCCCGCAGCTCCACTCCCCAGTAACGACAGAATTTATGCCAGCATATCTGCACTGGCCCGCAAACCAAGTTCGGTTTATCGATGCTCTTGCCTGCTGCCAGTCGCCTTTTTTGCCACCGTTTCAGAGCCGCCAACCCACCGAGCATACACGCCTCGCTTGACCCTATGGTGGAGCAGCCTATCGGCTTCACATCTTTCGGCACATTCCATAAATGGGCGATCATGCGCACGCAGCGTTGCTCAATTTCTGCGCATTGTGGATATTCATCCTTGTCGATCATATTCTTGCTGATGCTCAAATCCATGATCTTGCGCACTTGTTCATCATCCCACGTTTGGCAGAATGTCGCCAAATTCTGGCTCGAATTCCCATCCAGTAAGAGTTCATTTCTGATCAGCTGATAGGCATCCTCCGGCCGCATTGCCTTATCCCGCATACATTGCGTGGGCAATGGCTTTGCCACATCCTGAGCACCGAAGATACTCGTCGTGTCGTCGTCGTTTCTCGTTTTCATCGCGTGATGCAGGTGGGACTCGATCTACTCGTCTTCCTTCGCAAAAACAGTCAACTTTTCTGTCTGCGCTCTCCGGGCAACCCATTTGAGAGAAGTCAATCAGCAGAGAAAAGACTCTTATTGGTCGATATCACCGTCTATACGTATCAAAAATCGTGACAATAAGCGCTCACCATGCTGATGGTTCTAAAGAAACCCCCGCATATGTCGATGATTCGAAAAATTCTGCGCAATGCGCACGTTATCAATAAATCGTACATCGCACATCGCACATCGTACATAGGCAAACGCATTTCCTAATGCGTTTGCCCTGGCTTATTTTTCACCTTTGTGCTATCATACCCGTGATGGGTCAAGAACGGATAGAACAAAAGTTAGCGTATCGTTTCACCAATAGAACCCTGCTGGAGCAAGCCCTCACCCACCCGAGCGTCGGTCATACCTCTTCTGGACCTTCCGACTTTGAGAGATTGGAATTCCTAGGGGATGCCGTCCTTGAGCTGGTGGTCTCCATGGAGCTTTTTTCCATGCACCCGATGGCCGATGAAGGAGAGCTCACCAAAATGCGAGCCTCCATCGTGAGCCGCCGCCACCTCGCCGACGTAGCCGCTGCCCTTGATTTGGGTAAAGAAGTACTCATCAGTCCACGGTTGGAAGCCACCGGCGGGCGTTCTTCTGTCACCGTGTTGGGTAACACACTCGAGAGTCTCGTGGGGGCGGTCATGGAGGATGCCGGATTCCCCGCTGCATACCGAGTGGCGCTTCACTTGCTGCGCGAAAGTCTGGATGACGCCTGCCCGGCACTCGTCACTAACCCCAAGGGCGATTTGCAGGAGCTGCTGCAGGGACGCACCGGCGAGGCTCCCGTGTATCGCGTCACTCAGACCTCTGACTCTCCCGTACGTTTCTCCGCCACCGCCCTTTGGCAGGGCACGGCGATCGGTACCGGAGAAGGGTCCAGCAAGCGAAAGGCCGAAATTGCCGCCGCCATCGCGGCGCTCGCGCAGCTTCAGAATTAGCCTCTGGTTTTTGCCAAACTCCCCTACAGACGTCGGCAGTTTTGTAGATAATGAACGCATTTGGATGAAGTGGAAAAGGAGAGAAAGCTCTCCAGACGCTTCCTAATCACCCCCGCGCATTGCATGAAAATTCCACATCTACGCCTGCGCCGCTCTCGCGCTGTCCATACGCATTTACGCCCGTCGTGTGTGTTGTACATCGTGCATCGTAAATCGTACATAGGCAAACGCATTTCTAATGCGCTTGCCTTTGCCTTGGACTGTCTGCTGGACATCCCAGCATCTTTCTGCTATAAGAGGGGGTATCATGAGGGATTATTTGAATCCACTGTTCACGCTTGTTGTCATTGCAGTGATGGCTTGGCGCTGCGCGACGGACGGGGAAGTCGCCGCCACTCGACTAGATGGTTGGCTGCTTACGTTGTGCGTCGTGGGGCTCATTGTCAATGGTGCACTATCGCTAGCGCGTGCCCTTACCAGGCGTCCTTCGCTCATGCTGGTCATATGGGCGGTTATTTATCTTGTGCTGGGTTGTTGTGCGTGGTCGATGCGCTTCATCTCGCCGGAGGAAGAAGAAGCTCTCTACGTTGAGCAGCGCTCTGCCTCTCAAGTCGATCCGCTGGCTCTCGATGCTGAGGGAGAATCGCTCTTCACGCGTGCCGCTGCTCTCGGCAAGGTGCGCGATGTGGAGCATATTCTTAACACAGCGTCCCCTACGGCGGACCAAATTGCACGAGCTGCCCTACGTGCTGCGGAAAATAACCACATTCATGTGCTACAAACGCTCGCTAAATCCGGCCTCTCTGCCACCGCATCGGTGGATGGTTTGCCCCTGCTGCATGCCGCTGCACAGAATGGCGCCTGTGAAGCCATGGACTGGCTTATCTTAAGCGGAGCTCGTGCGAATGAGCGGGATGCCAGCGGCTCTACTGCTCTGATCCAAGCCACTCTTTCGGAAAGTTTGCCCGCCGTCAAGCTACTACTTGAGCGCGGCGCTGATCCCAAATTACGGGATGAAGAGGGCAAGCGAGCTTTGGACTACGCTCGCTCCCCCGAAATGGCAGAATTACTGACTCCTACTCTTCCCGCTTCATGAAGTTGTCTTTTCTTCCCTTCCTTTTTCTCTTTGCTGCCGGACTTTGTTTGGCGGAGGATTTTGTACTCGTGGACGGCACAGTGCTGCAGAATGCCAAAGTGGTACGCAAAGATGCCGACAGTTTGGTCATCAGCCATAGCGCCGGTGTGCAGCGCGTGAGCTATGATCGACTCACACCGGAACTTCAGCAGCGCTTCGACCTCACACCCCATGCTGTGCGTGAATATTACGATAAGATGGAGCAGATGCGCCGGGATCTCGCTGAAGCTGAAGATAAAAAAGCTGCAGCCCAGCGCGCCGCTCTGCAAGTCAGTGGACTCTCCCCACGCTACTTGACCGGGGCAGATGTTAGCGCATTGATGAGTACGTGGGAAACGCTTTCCGCCGTCTGCGCTGAGTATTTAGCGGCTGATTGGAACAGACGCGAGGCGGCCCGCTGCAATCTGACTGTGGAAGCCAACCGCTTTGATGAAGAGGCGAAGCGATTGGTCGCGCGCATGGAGAATGAGCGCGATGCTGCCAAGAAGGAAAAGACACGAGTAGCCTCCTTGGAAGCCAAATTGCATGCTACAGAAAACGATCTCAAGGGAGCACGCGAGCAAATTTCTTCTCTTCGGCAGGTTATAAATCGTCTCAACGAATCCTCCTCGCAATCTTCCGGCACAGTCATCATCTCACGCCCCACGTACGTGCCCATATACAGACCGGCACCCATTGTTGTACCGCCCGTAGTGCGCCCTCTGCCGCCGCCACGACCGCCGGTGAACCGTCCGCCGCAATTGCGTCCATCTCCGCCACCCATTCGGCGGTGATGACAAAGGCAAACGCATTGGAAATGCGTTTGCCTATGTACGATTTGCAAATAATGCGCAGTTGAGCTGCGGGGATGCGAAAGCGGCCGACGGTTGGGAGGCCGCTTAGCCAGCCCGCAGGGCTGCCCCGCAGGGGTGAAAAGTGGCGACGGCTGTAAGCCAGTTTGACCAAGAGCATTAGCTTTTGCCCCGTAGGGGTGAGGAGTCGTGGGGCGACTCCGAAGCAAAGCTCGTGAGGCAAGCTTTTAGAAGCGACGCAGAATTTGAAAGCCGTGATCGGACGTGGTTACAAAGGGGCGGTGGCGCCTAGCGGCGCCCGGTGGCAGACGGGGTCTGCCCATGTACGATTTACGATTTTGAATTTACCCTGCAGGTCACTCGTGCATGTGCTCAGAACCGAGTTCGAGAATACTCTGGACGTGGTCGTCTGCCAAGCGGTAATAGAGCTTTCTTCCCTCTCTCCTCACGCGTACCAGATGCTTCTGCCGCAGTATTTGAAGCTGATGGGAGATAGCAGGCGTGTTCATGCCCAACTGCTCCGCCAAGTGTGTTACGCACACCTCACCATGGTGCAGTGCCCACAGTACCTTAAGCCGCGAGCTGTCCGCAAATACTTTGAAAAAATCTGCCAGGTCGTAAATCTCTTCCTCCTCCGGCATATTTTCATTGATATGGCATTGGTCAGTCATGGCTTTATGGAACGTGATCTGCTTTAACTCCTGTTCACGCGGGAAAATTGCTTAAGACGAAGTCCATTGAGGTGGATGAAGCCCGAAGCATCGTCCTGATTGTAATCTTCGTCGGTGTAATCCCCCTCCATGGTAGCAATGGCATAGCTGTAGAGTGAATTCGGACTGCGTCGGCCGGCGTACATCACGTTGCCCTTATACAGCTTGAGGCGTACCTCGCCGTTGACTGTCTGCTGGGTCTGATCCACAAGCGCCTGAATGGCCTCGCGCTCCGGGGCAAACCAGAAGCCATTATAGACCATGGCAGAATACTCCGGGACGAGCGAATCGCGCACTTTCTGCGCTTCTCGATCCATGGTGATGGTTTCGATATCGCGGTGAGCCGCCAGCAGGATGGTGCCGCCGGGTGTCTCGTAGATTCCGCGGCTCTTCATGCCCACAAACCGGTTTTCCACAATGTCCACGCGCCCTATACCGTGCAGTCCACCCAAGTAGTTGAGCACCAGCATTATCCCAAGCGGGTCCAGCAGGGTATAGCCGTCCCTTTCGCCGGTCGCTTTCACTCCCACTTTTGCCATGATTTCGGCCAGTCCCTCCGTCTGCAGCCCTAGCATGTCCCCTTTCTCGAAAAGGCATTGCAGGTACTGTGGTTTGTCCGGCGCGTCCTCCGGGGCATTGGAGAGCACATACATTGCGCGATCCTCCTGCTTAGTGGCATCGTACCATGTATCCTCCAATATACCGGCTTCGTAAGAGATGTGCAGCAAGTTGCGATCCATCGAATAAGGCTTCTTCACGCTCTGACGGATGGGGATGCCGTGGCTCTCGGCATACTGGATGAGCTCAGTGCGCCCGGGAAATTGGTCGCGCCATTCCTTCATACGCCAGGGAGCTATCACCTTTAGGTGAGGAGCAAGCGCGTTCACGGACAATTCGAAGCGCACCTGGTCGTTGCCTTTTCCGGTGGCGCCATGGGCTATAGCATCCGCCCCTTCGGCCAGTGCTACATCTACCATCGCTTTGGAAATGCACGGGCGAGCGATTGAAGTGCCCAGCAGGTAACGTCCCTCGTACAGGGCGTTCGCGCGGAACATCGGGTAGATGTAATTGGCCGCAAAGTCGGCCTTCAGGTCGCCGATGATACACTTGCTTGCGCCGGTCTTCAACGCCTTTTCCTCCAATCCATCCAGCTCCTCTGCCTGTCCCACATCGGCGCAATATGCGATGATTTCCGCATTATATTTCTCCTTAAGCCACACCAGGAGCACAGATGTGTCAAGGCCACCGGAATATGCAAGCACAATCTTCATGTCTGTTTGCGTGGCGGGGGTTTTCCGCGCGCAACCGGAGTATATGCTACCTTTGCCGCACTGTAAAGAAAAATGCCTCACTCTGTCGGGCAAAAATTGCGTAAGCGCAGCGCATTGGTCACCACGCACAGACTACTGAGCCCCATGGCTACTGCCGCCGCTGCGGGCGGCAACAACCACCCGAACACCGGGTAAAACACCCCCGCCGCCAGCGGTATCATAAGCACATTGTAGATAAATGCCCAGAAGAGATTTTGACGAATTTTATCCAGTATGGCTCGGCTCAGCTGCAGCGCGCGCGGTATATCCATCGGGTCGCTGTGCATCAGGATGATCCCCGCGCTCTCGATGGCGATGTCCGTACCGGCGCCAATGGCAATCCCGACCTCCGCGCGAATGAGCGCCGGAGCATCATTGATGCCATCGCCCACCATGGCCACGCGCTCACCCTGCGCCTGCAGCGTGCGCACCACTCCTTCCTTATCTCGGGGCAGGGCGGATGCGTGAACCTCTTGCACTCCCACGCGAACGCCGATGGCCCGAGCCGTCGCGATATTGTCACCGGTAACCATGAGGACGCGCAACCCCATTTGCCGCAGTTCTGCCACTGCCCGGGGCGCGCTTTCGCGCGGGGCATCCGCTACCGCCAAGTAGCCCAGCCACTGCTTACCACGCGCTACGTGCAACACAGTTTTGCCTTGTTCGACAAGCTCTGCCGGATCTTGCGCTTCTGCCCCCAGTTCGTGCATCAGTGCGGCATTCCCAACGGCGCACGGATCCCCTTGCACAGTGCCGCGAACACCGCGTCCGGGGATGTACTGCAGGTCTGCTACTGCCTCTGTGGAAGGCGCCGCACAAGTCACAACAGCACGCGCTAATGGATGATTCGCGCCGCTCTCCAACGCCACCGCCAGTCCCAGCAGTTCCTCTCGTGAACATCCGTGCGGTTGCACATCGGTGATGCTGGGTTCTCCCCGGGTCAGTGTCCCTGTCTTATCCAGCGCCACACAGCTCGCCCGCCCCGCAGCTTCCAATGCCTCGCCACTGCGGAAAAGGATTCCCCATTCAGCGCCCTTGCCCGCGCCCACCATGATAGCAACCGGGGTGGCAAGTCCCAGCGCGCAGGGGCAGGACACAACCAGCACCGCCACGGCACGCGCCAACGCCACATCCCATCCCGCTCCGCACGCCCACCATACCGCAGCAGTCACACCCGCCGCCGCTACCACAGCCGGCACGAACACGCGCGCTACGCGATCCGCCAAGCGCGCCATGGGAGCTTTTTGCGCGGCGGCATTGCTCACCAGCCGTATCACCCCGGACAGAGCTGATTCTTCCTGCCTCTGCGTCATGCGCACGTACAACGCGCCCTGCATATTCACCGTACCGGCATATACATCCTTTCCCTTCCGTTTTTCCACAGGCATACTCTCGCCCGTAAGCGCCGATTCATCCGTCGCCGATACCCCGCGCAGCACCGTCCCATCTGCCGGGATGCGGTCTCCCGGGCGCACCAGTAAACAATCCCCCACCTGCAGTTGCGCTGTGGGTACCTGCACTTGATTGCCCTCGCGCACCACCGTTGCTACCTCCGGCAGCAAGCGGCTGAGCTTTTCAACGGCTTGTCCCGTCCGCCGCGTAGCTCGCGCCTCCAGCCACTTACCCACGGAGACAAAAGTGAGTATCATCCCAGCAGACTCCAGGAACATTGCCCCACTGCCGCCGCTACACAGTTGCACAAGTCCATCTGCAAGCGCCACTCCGCTCCCCATTGCCACCAGGGCATCCATACCCGGATCACCCTCGGCCAATGTACGCACCCCGCGCGTAAAAAATCGGTAGTTCAGCCCGGCTATTCCAAGCGCCAGAGCCGCTTGCGCCCACTCTGCTCCGTGTACCACGTGGTGCAGCACGACCAGCGGTATGAGCAGCAGCACCGATAAAGCCACCGCCCACCCGCGTCTTCCCCCGGGCTTGCTCTGCACCGCCGCACTTTTCTTTTCCTCCGCGCCGAAACCGTAGTTTTGCACAGCGTGGATGATGTCCTGCACCGTGCTTTCCTCGGTACTCACCACATGCATCTGTCCGGTCACCAAATTCACCTGCACTTCCACCACTCCCGGCACACTACGGGCGGCTTTCTCCACGCGTGCCGCGCAGGCGGTGCAGCTCATGCCCGTCACAATAAAGTCCCGTTCCTGCATGGTCGTGGGCAACTGTGGCGCTTACTCTTGCGGGCCCTGTGCGCCGAAGCCCATGCGCTCCACCGCTTCGACGATTTCCTGCGCCTCCGCATCCTCATTTTCCACGTGCAGCAGCCCCCTCTCCAGATCCACCTCCGCGCTCTGCACGCCCGGTACATTCATTGCCGCTTGCTTCACCCGTGCGGCGCACCCGCCGCAGCTCATGCCTGTAATCTTGTATACTTCTTTTTTCATTTCTAGTCGATTTGAAAGTATCTCTGCAGTTCTGCCACCTTTTGTTCGGCTTCTTCGCGGTTCCCTCCCATTGCCCGTACCACGCATTCACTCATGTGTCGCTTGAGTATATTCCCCTCCACTTTCTTTAGCGCCGCCCTCACTGCCTTGAGTTGCACTAATATCTCCATGCAATACCTGTCCTCCTCTATCATCCTCTTAATTCCTCCCACTTGTCCGGCTATCCTCCCAAGCCTCGCCAGCTCCTCCGCATGTTTCGCCCCTTCTCCTGTTCCGTTTATCTGCATATATCCCTTATACCCCTTCCGGGGTATTTCGTCAAGCCTTTTTCTTCCCTCCTCAGGACAAGCGCATTAGGAAATGCGCTTGCCTATGTACGATGTACAATTTGAAAAGATCGCGCGTTGCGCGGGGAAGCCGCCGGTGTGGAGCTATGTCGGGTTCACTGCCATGCCGAATCGCACGGCAAACGCATTTGAGGGAAGTTCATCGACAGAGAAAATATTCTTATTGGCTGATATCAATGTCTATACGTATCAAAAATCATGACAACCAGCGGTCATCATGATGATGGATCTAGAGGAATCTCTGCATACGTTGATGATCCGAAAAAAACGTAACGCGCACATTATTAATAAATCGTACATCGAAAATCGTAAATCGTACATAGTCAAACGCATTTCCTAATGCGTTTGACTTGGTTGATAGGTGATTAGACTTGAAAAGGTAGGGGAATTAGCGTACCATGACCGAACGGGAAAGGTATGATGGATCGGATGGACAGCGAGGGGTTTGGCCTGTGGGGCGGTGGAATGCCGCGAGCTACCTGGCCGACGCGATTGGCTGGCGGAGTGCTCGCGGCACTGGGGGTGTTACTCATGTTGGCGCTGCTAACATACCAATCTGCCGAGGTAGGCTGGGATGCCCTGCGTCCTACCGGGCAGACAGAGCAAGAGGGCTGCAGCAATTGGTTGGGAGGCGTGGGACTTTACACCGCGGCCATTCTCTATTGGCTGTTGGGCGCGGGAGCATTATACGGAGCCATCCTGCTGCAGGTACCCGCTTGGGACATGATGCTTTACCCCATGGCAAGGCGACGTGGGCAATGGATTGCGTTTATTGTTATGCTCATAACCTTAAGTTGGGCTATGGCTGTTCAGCCTTGGATGCTCAACGAGTGGGCACAGCGGCTTGGGCTGCGTAGCTCAGGCGGTTGGATCGGGTATTTGGGGGGAAACAGCATGCTGGAGTCAGTCATGGGCATATATTGGGCGTTGGAATTGCTCATCTTGGTGCATGCCGTGGCACTTGTCTACTTGGCACGTCTCACGCCTAAGGCGCTCTACAGGGCTGAAAAGCAGGAATTGTACGATTTAATTGCCCATTGGCGCGAGAAACGCCAGCGTGCTCGCGAACGCAAAGAGAGAGAAGCGTTGTCATGGCGGCTTGAAGGTGAGGAAGAAACAGCCCCGATACCGCGTGGACAGACGCAAAGCAAATTGCCTTTGCAGGTGCCCGTCAACGCGCAATCTGAACCGCCTGCCGAGTCTGATCTTGAGCGTCCTCTCTCTCGCGAACCGGAGGAGCGGCAGCAGACAAGGTCTCGCGATCGCATAAACGAGAGACCGAATCATGCGCCAAGCCTGCGGCGCAAATCTGCACGGAGGGCAGGGGGTGAGAATCTATTGGACCTGAGCGATGATGCAGATGACGATGGACCCTTGAACTTCCATACACCCCCTCACGGAGAGGGTGAGGTGGAACGGGACGATGATGTTCCGGAACCCAACTCGAGCACCCGAGACTCCGTTCGGCATCCGGACGATGAAAAGATAACTCGCAAACCGGCGCCGAGGAAAAACACCCCCGCACCCGCCCCAAAAAACAAGGGGGTGCTTCACCCCACAAGGAAGGAGTTGGAAGATTATCCGCTGCCATCATACGAGCTGCTTAATTACGAACCGATTTCAGAAGCAGCCCGAGAGCTGGCTCGCGAGGAAATGCACGAAACCCAGGCTCTAATTATCGACACGCTGGAATCTTTCAATATTCCCGTGCAACCAGGGGAAATCACTCGAGGACCCAGCGTCACTCGCTACGAATTTTCGGTTCCCCGAGGTCAGTCTGTGAAAGCTGTGGCCGGTAAGAGCAAAGATATCATGGCTGCTACGCAGAGCACCTCAGTGAACATCCTTGCCCCGATACCCGGCAAATCCACGGTGGGTGTAGAGCTGGAAAACACGGTCAAGGAACCGGTATATCTGCGTGAGTTGCTCCAGTCTCCAGAATTCCATAACCCCAAGTTACGTATCCCCGTGGCGCTCGGCAAAGATGTGTATGGTAACCCTGTCATCGGCGATCTGGCGGCTATGCCACATGTTCTCGTTGCCGGGTCCACCGGTTCCGGCAAATCAGTTTGCATCAACAGCATGCTTGTTTCTTTCCTCTACAAGTTTCGCCCGGATGAGCTGCGACTCGTGCTCGTGGATCCGAAAGTGGTCGAGATGCAACCTTACAAGAAGTTGCCGCATCTTGCCGTCCCCGTTGTCACAGACCCCACGCGGGTAATCAGCGCACTGCGCTGGGCCGTCAACGAGATGGAACACCGCTACAAGCTCTTTAGTAAGATGGGCGTACGTAATCTGGAGGATTACAATAATCTGCCCCCGGATGCTCAACCGGAGGATGCCGATGAGGAGGATGCATGTGGTCAGGAAAACCCGGATGCAGTTGATGCGATTGTGCGTGATGTCGAGGAGTCTCAAGGCTTCGATCTGCCCCCCGATGATGGTCAAGGGGAACTTGATTTCGAGGACGATGGATCCATCCCTACCCGCCTCCCTTACATCGTTATCGTCATCGATGAGTTGGCTGATCTCATGATGCAAGTGAAACAGGATTTGGAGATATATATTGGACGTCTCACGCAGAAGGCGCGCGCAGCCGGGTTGCACCTCATCGTTGCCACTCAATCTCCTCGTGCCCAAGTCGTTACAGGTATTATCAAAACTAATTTGCCTTCGCGCGTGGCATTGAAAGTATCAAGTCAACTGGATTCGCGGGTTATCCTCGATGAAGGAGGAGCCGAAAACCTGCTCGGCAAAGGTGACCTGCTCTATCTCCCCCCCGGCGGGCCAAGCAAGATGGCGCGTGCTCAGGGCGCCTTTGTCTCCGACGCGGAAATAGCCTCAATCATCAGTCATTGTGCCTCTCACGCGCGCCAGAATTTTGTGCAGAGCGCCGCTGCGGCCATCAACAACGCGGAGGGCGAGGCAGATACCCCAAAATCCTCCCCTCGATCTGGGGGTAATGGTTCCGGCGGAGATGACGAGGAACTCTACACTCGCTGCGTTAATCTCGTTATCAACGAGCGCAAAGCCAGCACATCTCTCCTTCAGAGGCGTTTCTCCATAGGCTATGGCAAGGCCGCCAAAATGATTGACATGATGGAGGAGCGCGGAGTCATTTCCCCTGCCGGAGGGGGAAATAAGGCACGCGAAGTGCTTGTGGACAAGCCATAGCATTCTCATCTAAATAAGTTTTTCTTGACTTTATCTGGTGCATAGGCTACCGTGTCGTTGTACCATGAAAGACCGACGAATTGTCATCACAGGCATTGGCGCGCTTTCCCCTCTTGGCAACAGCGCCGCCGATACATGGGAAGCCATGAAACACGGGAAGTGCGGTATCGGGCGCATCGAGAGTTTGGAAGGCGTGGAAAATTTCCCTGTGCAAATAGCCGGCGAGGTTAAAGGGTTTGACCCTGTTCCATATTTCTTAAAGGATCCGAAAGCCGTGCGCCGTTGTGACCGCTTTGAGCAGCTTGCTATGGCTGCCACCGTCATGGCGATGCAGGATGCCGGGCTTGATCCCGAAAAAGTTGATCGCAATCGCGTTGGTGTGATGATCGGTTCAGGTATCGGTGGCTTGGGAATTCACGGACAGAACTGCGAGCTGTTGATTAAATCCGGCATGCGCCGCGTTTCCCCTTTCTGTATTCCCTACATGATCACCAACATGGCCAGCGGTATGGTGAGTATCGAGTTTGGCTTTGGAGGTCCTAATATGAGTATTTCGACGGCTTGCGCCACCTCAAACCACTCCATCGGCGAGGCTTGGCGCATCATGAAGTTTGGAGATGCGGATGTGATGATTTGCGGCGGCGCGGAGGCTTCTATCCTTCCCATCGGCATCGCCGGGTTCGCCAATATGAAAGCTCTTTCTACCCGCAACGATGACCCCGCCACGGCCTCCCGTCCCTACGATATCGATCGCGACGGTTTTGTGATGGGTGAGGGCGCCGGTGTCGTTGTATTGGAAACGCTGGAGCATGCGCAAGCGCGCGGGGCACACATATTGGCAGAGCTGGTAGGTTATGGGCTGAGTGCGGATGGCTACCACCTGACTTCTCCTATGCCTGAGGGTGAAGGAGCCGCTCGCTGCATGCAGATGGCCTTGGATCACGCCGGTTTACGTCCGGAAGAGGTTGATTACGTCAACACGCACGGCACCTCCACTCACCTAGGCGATATCTGCGAGGTGAAAGCTATCAAGCAAACTTTCGGCGATTACGCGAAAAATGGTCTTGTTGTGAGCTCCACAAAATCTATGACTGGTCATTTGCTGGGCGCTGCCGGGGGTATTGAGCTGCTCGCATGCATTATGACGATCCGCGACAACTTTGTTCCGCCCACTATTAATGTCTTCCACCAAGATCCTGAGTGTGACTTGGACGTTTGCGCCAACGTCGGCCGCAAGCACACAGTCAACGTCGCTCTCAGCAACTCTTTCGGCTTCGGTGGCCACAACGCCTCACTCGTTGTGAAGCGTTTTGCTGATTAATCTGCCGCAGTCACTCATTTTACCCCATGCTGCACCGCTTTATTACGGCCCTGAAGCTTCGCGCGGAGGACTTGATGCAACGCGGGGCGAAGGATGGTTTCCTGCTGCGCTGGGCCGCGTTAAGTTTTGGGGTTTTGGCGACGGTTGTGGTGTTGCAGGCGCTGCGAGTATTCCGTTTGCTGGATGAAGTTCAGCTGGTGGTATTGGCCGGGCATCCCTTTTACCTGAGCGCTCAAGATGCTCAAATATCCCTGCTTTCTCCGGCCGGACAATTTGGACTGTGCGTGTTGGTTACGTTCTATTTTGGGGGCGTGCTCATGCTGCAGCGGCATCCGGGTCGTCGCACACACATCTGCCTTCTGGCCCTCGTTGTTCTTGGCCTGCCGGGGCTGCTTTGCGTGCTTTGGCACGGTGTGCTATATGTGAGCCAAGCGCTTGCTTGTATCCTATTGCTCTGGGTCATTTTGGTGCCCGCTGCCATACTTTATCGCCGTTGCCATTCATGAACCCGCAGGATTATCCACCCGATGTGCGCGAGCTCATCGATTGTCTCTCCCGTATGCCAGGCACTGGACGGCGCACGGCGGAAAGACTGGCCCTGTGGTTTCTTTTACGCGCAGGAGAGAATGCCCCGCGCATAGCTCAAGCCATTACCCGCGCCGTAGAAAACACCGCTACCTGCTCCAACTGCGGTTTTTTTGCGCCGCGTGGCGAACTTTGTGCCGCATGTAGTGATCCCACCCGCGACTCATCTATCATCTGCGTGGTCGAGTATGCCACAGATGTTTTGCCCATTGAACGCAGTGGCTCTTTCCGGGGTCTTTACCATTGTCTCGGCGGCAAAATCTCGCCACTAGACGGTATTCTGCCTGAGCATCTTTCCATCGATCCACTCGTGCACCGCGTCAAGAACCATCCGGACTGTGAGGTCATTCTGGCCGTGGGCAACGATGTTGAGGGGGAGGCTACTGCTCTGTACCTCACCGACTGCCTCGCTGAGTTTCCCTGCCGCATCTCCCGCCTTGCTCAAGGCATGCCTGCCGGCGCCGGACTTTCCCAAGCGGATGCTATCACTGTGATGCATGCTTTGAACGGGCGCATAAGCCTGCGCTGATTTCGTGGCTAAACCAACCATATGACATGGCTGGGACGGAAGAGGTTTCAGTACTCAATAGCACGTAAAGTTTTATGGATTTGCCCAAAAATCGCCAACTCCTGCCATTATCATGCTTCCCGTCCATGAAATACATTTTCTTGGGACGGATGTGCTCGAAGGCCCAAATAATTGCTCTTTATGCTTGACTTGAAACTCGGGAAGATGTATCCTGTTAGCATCATGCAACGAAGAGACTTCATTAAGCTTGGTTTCGCTGTGGGTGCAGGTTTTTCCCTCAAGACTCTCAGCGGATTGTTTCCGGCGGCGTGCGCGGATGAAGTGCCCGCTTCTACTGGTACGCCGGCCTTGGTAGCCGTACGAGGCGGAGATCGCGTGGCTATGCTGGATGCTGCACTGGCCGCGCTCGGTGGCATTGCAGCTTTTGTTAAGCCTGGACAGAGCGTCGTTATCAAGCCCAACTGCGGCTGGGATAAAGGACCTGAACTGAGTGCCAACACTCATCCTTCTCTGGTGGGGCACATGGTGAAGCTCTGCAAGCAGGCCGGCGCCTCTAAGGTCGTGGTGTTCGACCATACCTGCGACAACTGGCAGCTCTCCTACCGTAACAGCGGTATCCAGGATGCCGTGGAAGCTGCCGGCGGCGAAATGATCAGCGGAGCTGATGAGAGTCTGTACCGCGATCATGATAATCCTGCAGCCCGCAATCTCAAACATGCCAAAGTACATTCTGCCATCTTGGATTCGGACGTCTTTATCAACATGCCTGTACTCAAACATCACGGCGGCGCCCGCATGACTGCCTGCATGAAGAATGCCATGGGTCTCGTTTGGGATCGCGGCTTCTTCCACAGCCATGATTTGCATCAATGCATTGCTGACAGTGTTCTGCTTCGTCGAGCTGATCTGAATGTGCTGGATGCCTATGCCCCCATGTTGCGCAACGGTCCTAAGGGAAAAGATGCCAACGACCTGATTCATACGCAGGCTTTACTGGCCGGTACGGATATTGTGGCAGTGGATGCTGCGGCGTCCAAGTTGCTGGGCAACGCCGATGGAGATGTTCGCCACATTGATTTAGCCGCCTCCATGGGGCTGGGTGAAAAGGATCTTACCAAAGTAAACATCCGTCGCATCTCTCTTGCCTGAGCCGTATGTGGCGATTTGCACGCATTTTCTGCGCCTCGGTAGTGGGACTGCTTTTCGTGTGGGGCTTCATCAACCTGCACAACGCTGCACCTGCTGATTGGGAGCATTTCGTTGAGCGCATCCAACTGGTTCCTGCGCTGCTTGGTTCGGTGAGCGGTGTGGCGTGGGCACTTGTCATCCTGGCGCTGCTCTTGGCGCTCACACTAGTCTTCGGACGTGTGTATTGCTCCTTTCTCTGCCCGCTCGGCATCGCGCAGGATATCGTCATCCGCCTGCGCCGCATCACGGATCGTCTGCGCGGTAAGAAACCGACGGGGCCCGGCCGTCGTTACGCACCGCCGGTGCCTTGCGTACGCTACGTCGTTCTGACGCTCGTGATAGTCAGCTCTCTGTTTCTGGGGGCAGTTGTGCTGGCGTGGTTGGATCCCTACAGCATAGCCGGGCGATTTCTGAGCGGCATCGTGAATCCTCTGGCAGCGGAGCTGACCAATGCGGCAGTGGGAGAACAAGTAACAGCCCCGGCTTGGGGACGCTATGGCTGGCTGCTGTTGCTTGTGGGCGGGATGTTCCTGTTGCCGCTCATTTTGGCGTGGTGGCGCGGGCGCCTGTACTGCAATACACTCTGCCCCGTGGGCGCGCTGCTTGGCATACTCTCCCGCCGTCCCCTGATGCGCATCGGCATGGATCCCAACGGCTGCGTACGCTGTGCCGCCTGTGTACGCGCCTGCAAGGCCCAGTGCATTGACCTGAAGACCTACCGCGTCGATACCTCGCGCTGCATAAATTGCTACGACTGCATCAGCGCCTGCGAGCACGGTCTGCGTCCGCATCACGTCAACCCTTTCCGCACGCCCGGTTCGGAGTTCTCGCCCGCGCCTCCAAAGAGGGACACGCGTGAAAAGATGCCGGCGGACAATTCTCGTCGCGCTTTCATGGGGCTTCTGGCGGCAGGTTTGCCTGTGGTTGCTGCATCACCTGCCATTGCAGCAGGAAGCGAGGAAGGTGAAGGCAATACGGCCCTTGCTACTTCTCCACCCGGCAGCGTCGGGGTGTCGCGCTTCCTGAGTCACTGTACGGGCTGCGGACTGTGTATAACCGCCTGTCCCACGCACGTATTGCAACCCTCTACACTTCAGTACGGGTTTTCTGGCTTTTTGAAACCCTATCTGGACTTCACCAAAGGCTTTTGCAACTTCGATTGCACTGCCTGCAGCTCTGTGTGCCCGGTGGGTGCCATTTTGCCCCTCTCTCGTTCGGAAAAGCAACGCACGCAGATTGCTCTGGCCTCCTTTCATTCAGAACGCTGCATCGTACACTGCCACCAAACCGAGTGTGGCGCCTGCACCGAGCACTGTCCCACCAAGGCTTTGAGCACCTTTGAGGGCAAGGTTCCCTCGTGCAAGGCGGATGTTTGCATAGCCTGCAATGCCTGCGTAGAGGTCTGCCCACAACATGCCATCTCTCTCGTCTCGGATGGTAAGGAGGGAATGCACGCTACGATAGATCGCGCCAAATGCGTCGCCTGCGGCAAGTGCGCACGAGTTTGCCCCTCCGGCGCCATGACGAGCAAACGACTGTTGGTGCCCATACTGGATGAAAAGTTGTGCATTGGCTGCGGCGCTTGTTCTTATGCCTGCCCGGTGCGACCGGAACGCGCCATGCAAATCACCCCGCGCAGTCGCCACCTCACTGCTGAGGTACTCCGCGAGAAACCTGCGGAAAATCCTGTGAGTACCGACGATTTTCCTTTCTAACCATATTTGATGCAGAGACCGTGCGCTGCATCACCGAAGCTGTCCAGGGGGCTGTCTCGGCGCTATGTGTATTTGGTCATGCGTTGCCTGAACGGCGAAGGTATAAAAAAGATCGTGAGCTGGGAATTAAATGGATGAGGGCGGCAGCCGTCAAGGGACAATTCTTTGCATTCGATGAATTGCGCAAGCTTACTGGAGGCAAATAATCGCCCCCTTCATGGAGCCTCGCCGAGTTCTCTTACCTATTTAGGCATCGCAGGTGTCGGACGGATTGTTAATAGCAACTCATTTTCTAATGAGTTCGCTCTGGCGGTCATCATGATAATGGATCTAGAGGAATCTCTGCATACGTTAATGATCCGAAAAAAAATCTGCGCAACGCGCACATTATTAATAAATCGTACATCGTACATCATACATCGTAAATTGGTAACCGCATTTTCTAATGCGTTTGCCCTTATTCTCGTGGACAAGCTGAGAAAAGTGTGCTAAAAATGCTGTTGGTATGCGTAGGAAGGTTGTAGAGTTGCTCGTGATTCTGCTGCTCATCGGTGGGTCGATAGCGGTGTTGTCGCTTGTAGATTCAGCGGATGCAACCAGACCTGTTCCTCTGCCGCTCGTTACTGACGTCTCCGCCGCAGAGGTTCAATTGCGTTATGAGAAGGCTCTTTCCATTCTGAATGACACCACAGTAAATGATGTATCGAGTGTGCCCTGCATGCTGGAAAGTTGCGCAGAGGCAGGGCACGCTCAAGCAACGCTTTTGCTGCTGGATGTGTATGAGGGCAAGCGCAAGGGAATTGAGGCGGACATGCGCAAAGCTGCTGATTGGGCCAACCGCATTGCCATACACTCCCCCAATCGAGCCCTTGCAGCGGAAGCTCGTTTCCGCTTGGCTTGCTACGAGGAGAGGCGCGGTACCCGCCAATCTCTGAAAGAAGCCTTTGACAACATGCGACGTGCCGCGGAAATGGGCTCTCCTAAAGCCCAAGCCGAACTCGCCCGTTATCTCATGCGCGGCATCGGCACCGCCCGCAACCCGCAAGCCGCCATCCGCGTGCTCAAAAAACTTGCAAAGGAAAATCCCGAAGCTCCCAATCTCTTTTTCTATGCGGGCTACATGTACATGAAAGGTCTGGGCATATATGGCGGTCCAGATTATAAAACGGCCCTTTTCCTCTACGACAAAGGACGCATGCTGCATGATGCACGTGCTACCAACAACCTTGGCCTCATGTATGAACGAGGCATGGGAGTGGCTTCAAACCCTGCCAAGGCTTTCCACTACTACCGCATTGCCGCGGAGCTCGGTTGTCGCGAGGCTTCCACCAATATGCAGCGCATGGCTTTTCGCCTCAAAAAGTCTGCCATCAGCACATGGCAGCAGAGGCTCGCACGCGCTACCTTGCGTGTGTTGCAGGCCTTGCCGCTTGCTCCCGGGCTGCGCAAATACTTAGAATCGCCGCTGCAGGCTGCTGCTACCACTCGTTCATGAAAGCTGCCCGCCAAGCTGTGCAATACGCTGCCGAGCAACTTGGCTTCTCTGCGCTCGGCGTAGCTTCAGCTTGCGCTGACCAGGGAGATACGCTGTCCCACTGGCTGCGTGATGGCTGCCATGCAGATATGCACTGGCTGGAGCGTCACTTGCCCATGCGGCAAAACCCGGCGTTACTGCTCCCCGGCGTTCGGAGTGTCATCATGCTAACTTACGAATACCCACGGCAGGATGCTCGTTGCGCACCCGGTTCCGTGGCTCGTTATGCACAAGGGGAGGATTATCACAAGTTACTTGCTCCCAAATTGGCAGATTTGGATGAAACGCTGCAATTATACGGAGGAAACCAAAAATGCTTTAGCGATTCCGGGCCGGTCAGCGAGCGTTTTTTTGCTGCTGCCGCTGGCTTAGGCTGGATCGGACGGCATGGCCTCCTCGTGCGCCCACGCGGTGGTTCTTTCTGTTTTCTCTCATGTATTCTCACAACTCTTCCTCTCCCCACAGATAGCCCCGTGCGCAACCACTGCGGTTCTTGCCACCGCTGTGAACAAGCTTGTCCGACCCATGCTCTTCAAAATGGGCGATGCGATGCTCGTCTCTGCTTAGCTTATTGGACGATTGAGAGCAAACAAACTACTGCACCGCCTGAGATTCAGGAAGCCCTGCAGGGTCACTTGTATGGCTGTGATGCTTGCCAAGAAGCCTGTCCGTGGAACAGCCTCCCATCCCCTCACGCAGTAGATCCTCATCTGCTTATGCCCGCTCGTTTGGCTGCCATGCCGCAGGAAACACTGGCTGACTTGCCAGAGGACGACTGGACGCATTTGATTGCCAATTCTCCCATGCGCCGCACTGGTTCGGCCCATTTGCGCCGCAATATTCACCGTTTTTCCAATCCATCCCCATCATGATTTCTCTGTTTGTTTCGGCTCTGCTTCCTTTGGCTCAATATGGCTACGACTATGGTGACTATGGCTCCTCAGGTTTTATCCTCCCATCGCACAACGCGTTGAGTTCCTCTTCTCTGATAGGACTCGTCCTCTTGGCCATTGTCAGTCTTATAGGCTCTTTCGTCCAAAGTCGGATGATGGCGAGCATGAAAAAATTTTCTGCCGAACCCGCCCATCTCACCGGTGCGCAAGTCGCACGCCGTATGCTTGACGCCCATGGACTCGCGGATGTACAGATCACCCATGTGGACGGTCAACTTACTGACCACTACAATCCCGCTCAACGCACTGTCAACCTCTCCGATGTGGTGTACTCTCAAGCCACGGTTGCGGCCATAGCTGTGGCTGCGCATGAGTGCGGTCACGCTGTGCAACATGCCTCTGCTTACCCATGGCTTGGTCTGCGCTCGCACATGGTGCCACTGGTAAATATCGGCTCGCGTCTCGGGCAAATTGTGCTCATGCTGGGTCTGGTACTAGCAGCCAGCGGCGGCAGCACGCTTGTGGCGTGGGTCGGTCTGGGACTTTTCGCCAGCACCACCGTGTTTGCTTTGATCACTCTGCCGGTCGAATTTGATGCGTCTCGTCGTGCCCTTGCGTGGATCCAAGACTCCGGCATTGTCTCTTATACTGAACACGAGCATGCCAAATCCGCTCTGCGTTGGGCGGCCATGACCTATGTGTCTGCCGCTCTCTCCTCCATAGCCATGTTGCTCTACTATGCACTGCGCTTGCTGGCAAGTTCCGCTCGTTCTCGCCGTTAATTCGCCGCCACCATGAACGTTCCCTGTCTGCTTTTTTCCATTCAATGCGAGCCGAGTGGCACGGCTACCCCTGTTGCAGCTCAAGTGACGCTCCATGCAGTATGGAAGGCCATTTGTAGTGCATTGTTGGCGGTGGGTGGTGTCGAAATTTCACTGCGTTTTATACCGTTTCCATGGCACCGAATGTAGGACACACTATCGGCTTCCATCTTACCACCAAAAGAGGGAAGATATGCTACGTGACCCCTCACCAGTGCATGCTTGTTCTCGCGCTTCTCGGCGCCTTTCTCGTCAGCTGCGATGATGCTGATGAGCAGCAGGGTGCCGCGCAGAATATTCCCACCTCCATCTCCCGCCCGTCTCCTCAACCAAGCAGAGAATCACTGGATGTGTGTCGCTCCAGTCTCTTCCCTATTCCCACCGAGCTCTCTACGTCCCAGTCGTACGAACTGTACAGCTCGTACAGTGGCCAGGATATCCGTCAGGTCACCGGCGTATCTGGACGAACTCTTTGGCTTTGCTTTACCGCGCCTTGGTGCCCCCATTCTGCGGATATGATTCGTGAACTCAAACAGCTCGCCCGAGAAGAGAAGGGGCATGTGCAGGTTGTGGAAGTGAACGCTGATGCCTACCCCGCTCTTGCGGAGCAATTCCGCATTTCCAAGGTTCCTACTACGCTCCTCTACACGGAAGGCGTGAAGCTGCGAACCATAGAAGGAGCTTACAATGCTGCCAGTTTGCGCCGCTACCTGCACCGCGTGCTGTCGCGCGATGACGAAGCCCAGGGTTCCCCGGCAGATGCTGTGCTGCGCTCCACCCCTTAACCCATCACCCAGAAAACTACCATGCGTTTCCTCACAGGTCTCCAACCCAGCGGTCAACTCCACATCGGCAACTTCTTCGGAGCAATCCTCCCTGCCGTGCAACTCCAGCACAAGGGTGAGGCCTTCTATTTTATTGCCAACTACCATGCCATGACCACCATGGCTTCCCCTCAAACTTTGCGTGAGAATACCCGCTCTCTCGCCGTAGATTTTCTCGCATGCGGTCTTGACCCGCAAAAGGCTGTCTTTTTCGAGCAATCTGCCGTCCCGGAGGTGAATGAGTTGGCATGGATTCTCTCCACCCTTTGTCCCATGGGGCTGTTGGAGCGTTGCCATTCCTACAAGGAGAAAATGGCTCGCGGCATAGCCGCCAACCATGCGCTTTTTGCCTATCCTGTGCTCATGGCTGCAGACATCCTGCTTTACGACTCGGATGCCGTACCCGTTGGTAAAGATCAAAAACAGCATTTGGAAGTCACCCGAGATCTTGCCGGCAAAATGAACGATACTTTTGGTTCCGATCTCTTCAAACTTCCCGAGCCTATCATCTCCGAATCCACCGCCGTGGTTCCCGGGTTGGACGGGCAAAAAATGAGCAAGAGCTATGGCAACACTCTCCCCATCTTCGGCGCAGAAAAAGATATCCGTAAGCTCATTAATAAAAAGATCATCACAGATACCACCCCACTGGAGGATCCCAAACCCACGGACCATTCCATTATCCTCGCTCTCTATAAACTGTTCGCCTCCCCGCAGGAATACGACATCATGCTTGCCCACCACCACTCCGGTGGCTTCGGTTACGGACAATTTAAGAAGGATCTTTTCGAGGCATATTGGGAGTACTTCCGCGACGCTCGTGAGAAACGTGACTGGCTTCTTGCTCATCCCGAATACGTAGATGACGTGCTCCATACTGGGGCCGTCCGTGCTCGTGAGGAGGCCTCGCGGACTCTTGCCCGAGTTCGCTCCGCCGTCGGCCTCATTTGACTGCTCGTATAAAAAAACAGCGGGTGCAGGCAGTGTCAATTCACGATCCTATGTGAATTGATGCTTGCTTGGGCGTCGCTTTGCTTGAAGAGCCCATAAGAGGGTAGTTCCTGTTCCCAGATATTCAGACTTTTGAGGACTCCTTGGATATCCCGGTCCTTCGGATAAGAAAATACATATTCCAACAAAAAAGTGCAAGGAAACTGCTTGATGGAGCGTATGGAAAGTGTTAGTATGGACTCTGGAGGCATATCATGAGCCGCAAAAAAAAGCATACAACGGGCGCAAGGATTCTGGTGGTATTGGTAGCTTGCATAGCGTTTGCATATGGGGTTGCCATGGAGGGGAGAGTATCCCAGAAAAAGGATGAACTGGAGAGACAGCAAGTGACTGAGCAAAAAGACGATGCTAATCACAATTCGCAGCGTGAGAAAACCGCTGCATTTCTCAACACATCCGAACAGGAGAAGACTGCTGCGACTTCCCAATTCCAAGCGACCGAGTCATCTGACACCGCACCTATTCCAACGTCGGAGGTTAGGGAACCGGTTGTCGCCGTTGCTGAGCCCTCGGTTCACCACTACAAGCCTCTTCATTGCAGCAACGGCATCTATTCATTGAGCGAAGCTGCTCGGGCTGGGAAGGTTAAGTTGGTGCGTACACGGCTGAAAGAAGGCTACCCGGTGAACCTGCGCAATGAACAAGGGATGATGCCGTTGCACTTGGCTGCCCAAGCTGGGCACAAGGATGTGGCAGAGTTACTCATCAACCAAGGGGCAGATGCAATGGCGAGGGATAAGCAGGATCGTACGCCACTCGATTTGGCACAGGGGGAAGAAATAAGAGCTCTGCTGAATAATGCCTGCACAGCGCGAAAAGAGGAAATAGCGCTCTTTGATCAAATAGGGCGAGGCGATACCAGTGAGCTGCGCGCCGCGCTGGAACGTGGAATGCGTGCCGACGTATATGACAAAAGTGGATTGACGCCTATCCTGATAGCAGCTACGGCGGCAAAGAATAAGGAAGCAGTGGAGCTTCTGCTGAAGGCCGGTGCAACGGTTGGGCTCACGGGAAATGAAAAAAAGACGGCACTGCATGTGGCGGCAGGAATTGGTGCCACTGAGATAGCGCTTTCTTTGCTTAAGGCTGGTGCAGATCCTATGGCGGAGGCGGGGAACGGTTCGACGGCTTTGCATGAAGCTGTATGGTTTTACCACCCGGATACGCTACGTGCGCTCCTGCCATATTACAAGAAAAAGAATTACAGCCCAAGTGGGGGATGGGTGGGAACTCCGGCCGGCATGGCGATAGACACTGGGAAAGCCGACCTGCTGCAGATCATGCTTGATGCTGGGATGAAAGTGAACGATGCCTGTTTTGCAGAACCTCTGCTTGTACTTGCCACTAGAAAGAACAACGTTTCGATGATTAAAATGCTGTTGAAGGCCGGAGCCCGCAAAGACGCAAAGGATCAGCAGGGCAAAACGGCTATGGATTACGCCAGTGGCGAGGCTCGACAATTGCTGAAATAATTTTCTAACCAACGATAACAAACTATGCGATACATTGCCACAGCTATTTGCTTGTTGCTAACGGCCGCACTGTGGGCAGACCAAAAGGAAGAAGTGCCCAAATGCACGGATTACACGGGAATCAACGAGGGAGTGCCGGAGCAAAAATACCGCAATCGAATTATTTGCGCCTATCTGAGTAAGGACACCTTCTGCAAGCGATTGAAAACGAGTGCGTATTCCTCTTTCGAGAACCCTACAGGCATATATTTTAGTCGAGGAGATAAGGTGACCATTAGTGTGAGCGGCATACAGGGCAATCCTCTCACGCTCATCGTACACGATTTCGATAGAGGAGGCACGCACGACGAATACAAGCTTGTCGAAGGAGAGAATACATTCAATATCAAGAACCCTGGGTTGGGATACCTGGATTACCGTTCCGATATGCCGGAAAACGCACAGCCGGTAAAAGTGAGTATTCAGGGTGGTCAGATTAATGGTGTCTTTACGCCGCAGGATGACCGTGACACATGGAAACGTCTGCTGCGCGATGCAAAATGCAACATCCTCGATCTGCTCGGGGAGCGCTGCCAGCTCACGTATGATGTAGAATCGTTGCGCAAATACTGCCCGGAAAAAGGACCGGAGCTTCTTGCTCTCTACGACCGAATCATCGAGATTGAGCAAAACGATATTTTAGGCTGGAAGTACGACGGCAGTCACCCGGGGAACCACATCCACGGTCGTGTTCAGTGGGGTGGCTACATGCACGCGGATGGGTATGGCGGCGCATTCAATTATCAGACAATGGACGGGTTGGCAAACCCGGATCAACTCCGGAAAAACGCATGGGGTGTGGCGCATGAGTTCGGGCACGTGAACCAAACGCGCCCCGGCATGAATTGGGGCGGTACCACGGAGGTGACTAACAATATTTGTTCCTCCGCTGTCAACTATTTCTTTACGCCGGAAGAAACACGGTTAGAGCATGAAGAAAGTGATAACGCCGACAGAAATTACATGCGAGGAGGTCGATTCGACTGTTTTATACACAGTGCAGTGGTCAAACACCAGGTGTGGCAGTTCCAAGCGGGAGCGGATCATGGATTGCATGCGCCGCTCAAGCGTTTGGAGGGCGGTGATCCCTTTGTGGCTGTCATGCCATTCTGGCAGCTCTATTTGTACAACACAAAAGCTCGTGGTAATGAGCGATTCTTGCCGGATATCTACCACGACGTGCGTGTGACGGACGAGAGCAAAATGACCAATGGTCAGCTGCGCATGCTCTTTATCAAGCGCGCGTGTGATGCGGCGAAACTCAACTTTTCGCAATATTTCCTGCAGGTCGGCATGGCGGCTCCTATTGATCGTGAGGTGGATGACTACGGAATCAGCTTCTCCACGGTGACCGAAGAAATGGTGCAAGAAGTGTTAGATTACGCTGCTCGCTACCCTGAACCTGACTCAACAGTCATTTGCTACATCTCGGCTAATAATGTGGATATCTTTCGCAACAAGTTGCCGATAGAAAAGTCACCGAATGCGCCGGACATTCAGCTGCCTATTAAACAGGTGGATATTCCGCCCGATGCGTGGAAAAATGCCGTAGCATTTGAGGCTTACAACGGCGATCGCTTGTTGCGCGTCTCCATTCGCGGACTCAACCATAAGGACAATGAAACTACCACAGTTGTTTGTCCACCGGAAACGGATATTCTGAAGGCCGTGCAGTGGGACGGCAAACGCGTAACCATTGCTTGCCTCTCCGATGATCCGGGAGTGCGCCGCCGGTGGGAGGAGGGAATAAAGCTGAATCGCCTCTTCCGCGCCATACGCGACAAGAAGAGCAAAGATTTTAAGGAAGAACTGGTCGGCGTTGATGTTAACGCCGCCGTGGGAGAGAACGGGAATAGCCTGATGGAGGAGGCTATTATGCGACAGAACCTCAGCGCGGTGGAAACGCTGCTGGCTGCTGGGGCAAACCCGAATACTTCGAGCCCCAAAAATGGCAAAACTCCACTGCACGTGGCGGCAGGATACGACAACGCAGAGATTGTGGAAACTCTACTGAAGGCGGGTGCGAATCCGATGGTGCAAGCCGGTAATGGCGCCTACCCAATTCACGAAGCCGTTTGGTACGAAAAGCCTGCTCCCCTGCGCGTTCTGTTGCCGTACTACCGCGAGATGAACTTTAGCCCGGATGGTTGGGGTAACGGCTACCCGGTGACCATGGCTCTCTCCAAGAAAAACCCGCAGTTGCTCAAGGAGATTCTCAAGGCTGGATTGGATGTGAATGATAAACGATTTGCCAAAGAACCTCTGCTCACCATTGCCGTCAAAAACAATCGCGAGGACATGGTAAAACTGCTGCTCAAAGCTAAAGCTCGCAAGGAAGCCCCAGATGCCCATGGGAAAAAAGCTTTGTACTACGCCAAGGGGAGCATCCGCGACCTGCTCAAATAAGGCAACATCAGCTATTTTTATGGTGGATGAGCGCGTAGGCGAAGTCACGCATGCGGGCAAAGAGGGCGTAGAGACCGGGGGTGAGGAAGATTCCGAAGAGTGTAGCGAGCATCATGCCGCAGAAGGTTGTGATGCCTATTTCTTGGCGGCTGGCTGCGCCGGATCCGGTGGCGACAACCATGGGCAGCACACCGAAGATGAAGGAAATAGCCGTCATGAGCACGGCTCGGAAACGGAGGCCGGCGCCGTTCATGGCGGCTTGCTTGACAGGGGTGTGATTCTGCTCATGATCCTCCTTGCTGAATTCCACCATGAGGATGGCGTTTTTGGCTGATAAGCCGATGAGCATTAAGATACCCAATTGCACATAAATGGAGAGTGATAAACCGAAAAGGTGTACGCCCATGAGAGCGCCAAGTGTGGCGACGCTCACCGTAAGCATAACCGGAACCGGGGTTGTCCAACTCTCGTACTGCCCTACCAGGAAAAGGTATGCAAAGAGGATAGCCAAAGCGACCAGCATGCCGATTTTCCCGGTGTTCTGGCGCTCTTGGAAAGAGAGATCCTTCCAAGAGACCATCCACTGACGGTTATTGCCGGCCTGACGCTCTTCTTGGTTGATCTCTTTGATCGTATCTTCAATGAGTTGCATGACTTCTCCGGAACTCACGCCGGGAGCGGGCATCACCGTGATGTCCGCGCTCATGTACTGATTAAAGCGGGCGTACTGAGCCGGTCCCATAGCGTAGGAGAGCGAACACACTGCGGAGAGGGGAACCATAAGCCCTTTCTCATTACGCACCATTTGATTAAGGATGTCATCCGGTGTGCGACGGTCGTGCGTGGCTCCCTGTATCATCACCTTAAAATTGAAGCCGTTAAGAGTATAATCATTTACATAGGAGGAAGCCATCACGCTTTGCAGCGTACTGAAAATTGTGTTCACCGGGATGCCGAGCGATTGCGCCTTGTCGCGGTTGATTTCCAGGCGAATCTGTGGGTTTTCGGCGTTGTATTCACTTCGAGCGAGCGAAACCTTATCGGGGTGTGCCTGCAAGCGCTGTTGAATTTCTTTGACCATGTTGCCCATATCCAGGGTAGTCGCATCGCCGGAAACCTGCAATACCATGGACACGCCGCCCGTGATTCCCAAGCCCATGATCGCAGGTGGCGTGACCGCCATAATGGAGGCCTCCGGGATATCGGCGCAGGCTTCATTCACGCGCTGGGCAATGGCGGAAACGTGAAGATCCGGGGTCGTGCGCTCGCTCCAGTTTTTGAGCTGGATAATCATCATGGCACTGCTCTCTCCGGATCCGGTTGTAAAGCTGTAGCCGCTTTGGGCGCTGACGGCACGGATGCCGGGGATCTTGCTTACGCGTTCTTCAAGCTGTCGCAGCACCTTGTCCGTACGCTGTTTAGCAGTGGCGGTACCCTCCATGGTAATCATCACAAAGAGCGCGCCTTTGTCCTCGGTGGGCACAAACGAGTTTTTGATCATTCCCGGAGCCAGGAAGTCTGCAAAGTGCAGACCGCCGGAATTGGGGGCGGCTCCCTTCATCACGGGGGCTTTTTTCTGCTGACCGCCATGCACAAGGTTTTGCCACCAAATCGGAGAGCCATTGAAATACATGTAGTTGGCTCCCAGAACGGCCAGAAGCACCAGCACCGTGAGCCACGCATTGCGCACCAGGATTCCCGCGCCGAAGAGGTAAATGCGCCTCCCAATCTCCATGAACTTGTTGAATGGCCAGAACAGCAATGTGAAAAAGCGGTTTTCTTTGGAGCCAGCTGGTTTTAGAATGAGTGAGCAAAGGGCAGGGGAGAGCGTGAGGGCATTGAAAGTCGAAATACACAGTGCCACGCACATCGTCACAGAAAATTGAGTGTATATCACTCCCACCATGCCGCCGTAGAAGGCAATGGGAACGTACACGGCCAGTGTCACCAGCGTGGTGGCGATGATAGCTCCGGTAATTTGGCGCATGCTCTTGAGGGTGGCCTCCTTGGGCGACAGCTTCTCCTCTTGGATAAGGCGCATCACGTTCTCCACCACCACAATGGCATCATCCACCAGCGAACCGATCACCAAAATCAGCCCGAACATCGTGAGTACGTTGATGCTGTAGCCCAGCGCATACATGATCATAAACGCGCCCAGCAGGGAAATCGGGATAGCCAGCGCAGGAATGAGTGTTGCCCTCCAATCCTGAAGGAACAGGTATGTGACTGCGACGACCAGAATGAGCGCTAGTACCAGCGTGAATACGATTTCCTCCATGGTGGCACTGATAGCCTCCGTGGGATCATAACCCATTGTCCACTCCATGCCATCAGGCATATTCGGCTCTATTTGCTTCATCATCGCCTGCACGGCTTCCACTGTGGCCAAGGCGTTAGCTTCGTTGTTGCGGTGGATGATCATACCGACAGCATCTTTGCCGTTGAGACGGCTGTAGCCGGAATTACGCTCGGCGCCGAGTTCGATGACGGCAATGTCCTTGAGTTTGGTCACATGGCCGTCCTCTCCGCGTTTCACGATGGTGTCGCCGAATTGCTCCGCCGTGCGCAAGCGTCCCGTGGCTGTCACCTTGAAGGTGGCGTAGGATTGCTCATCCTCGGCGCCCACCGAACCTGCAGCGGCTTGGATATTCTGAGAAGAAATGGCATCGTTGACATCCTGCGGGGTGATATTGAGCGCACTCATGCGGGTGCTGTTCATCCACACGCGCATGGCGTAGTTGCGAGACGAGATGATGTCCACTTCTGACACACCGTCCACTTGACCTATGCGGTCGCGTACATTCATGCGCACCCAGTTGGCAAGCTCCAGCACGCTCATCTTGTTTTCATCGCACATGAAGTTGATGAAACAGAGCATGTCGCCGGAACGCTTGTGGATATTGTAGCCCGTTTGTTTGATCTCGGCAGGGAGTTTTGACTCTACTTGCTTGATGGCATTGGACACGTTCACAAAAGCCATGTCGTCATTTGTGCCGGTCTCGAAAATGAGGGTGAGCATGTAGGTGCCATTGTTGGCGCAAGTGGAGTAGAAGTAGAGCAGATTCTCCATGCCGATGAGCTGCTCTTCTACCGGGGCTGCAACGACTTCAGCCAATTCCTCAGCGCTGGCGCCGCTATAAGTCATTCGCACGCTGATGGTAGGCGGGGACACCTCTGGGTACTCGGCAATAGGCATCTTTGTGAGACACAGCAAGCCGCCCAGCATCATGAGGATGGAAACAACGAAGGCTAACTTCGGACGGTGAATAAAAAGATCGGAAAACATGGTCGTTTTTTTGGGAAAAGATTTCTTATTGCTCGGAAACTACGGGAGTGCCATCCTCCAATGCAGCGAGATTCGTCGTGATGACCTGATCACCTTGCTGCACTCCGTCATAAACTGGGATAAGACCATCGTCGGTGGCCGTGCCGCAATGAATTCGTGTGAGTTTGGCGCGACCGTTATGCAACATGTAGGCGTAATGCCCGCGGGTATCGGTAAGGACAGCAGTGGACGGGATGGCGGGCACAGGTTGGTCGCTACGTCGACCAACGCGAATGGTAACCACACCGCCGGGTTGCAGGATGTGTTCTTTATTTTCAAAAACACCCCAGATATTGATAGTATCCGTAGAAGCTTGCACTAAATTATCGCAGAAAGCCACGCGGCCTTTTTCTGGTAGCACCTTGCCGGTGGCAGTTACCAGTGAGATATCCGCATCCTCCGTCAGTTTATCCACCGTGCCGAAATGAGAGAGAATAGCACTTTCGCTCAGTGAAAATCGCACGTAAATGGGACTGAGTTGCACGAGCGTGGCTAGCGGTGACTTCATGTCGGCAATGTAATTTCCTTTGGAGAAGTTTACACGACCGATGCGCCCATCCATCCAAGCGCGTATCGTGCAGCGCGACAGGTTGTCCTTTGCAATAATCAGAGCCGCCTCAGCGCCGGATTTGAGGGCTAGAAGCTCATTGAGTGCGGCCTCAGCACTCTCCAATTCATCGCGACTTGTGGCGTTTCGTTTCACGAGTTCCTCTTGTCGCGCCAGCTTGGTACGGGCATCGGCGATACGCACATCCAGTACACTGATGGCAGATTGTTGGGCATCTACCATGGCCTGGTAACGGGTGGGGTCGATGGAGAAAAGAATATCCCCTTTCTGCACGCGATCACCCTCCTTGAAGGTCGGTTCTGCCAGAATGCCTTGCACGAGTGGGCGTATGTCCACTCGGTTGATGGCTTCCACACGCGCGCCATTGCATTCCAGCACAGTGGGATCGGCAATGAGTTTGGCTGTGGCCACTTGCACGGGCACGGCGAGTTCCGCTTGCGATGCGCTGTCGGCTGAGGGTTTCGAGCTGCGCATACTCTTCTGCTCAGGGAACACCGGGACCACCTTCGCTCCTTGTCGCGTCTTGTGGGCGCCATCGGTGATCACCGTTTCCCCCGGTTTGAGGCCTTCGTAAATAGATTGGAGCCGTCCCCGGATAGCTCCGGACACCACATCACGTCGTGCCACTGTTCCGTCTTCAGCTACAGTATAAACGAAAGAGCCAGCAGCATCGTGCTGTACTGCGGTAAGTGGCACTGTCGTCACCTCCATTGTATCGGTGAGAGAGATCAACAAAGCTCCAATACCGCGGGGAATCAGCGTGTGTTCTTCGTTCGGGAAATTGGCCCATAAGGTGTAGGAATCTGTACTGCCCGACACCTGATTATCCACGATTTCTATCGTACCGGAAGAAGGATATTGGGCGCCGCTGGCGGTAATGAGCCGCACATCTGCCACAGAGCCAATGCGTCGTGGACCACCGAACGCACCGTTTACATCCGATTGACTGAGCGGGAAGCGGACGTAGATAGGATCTACTTGGGTGATCGTGGCCAACTGTTCGCCGACGGTAATGTAGTTACCATTGGAGAATTCCACACGTCCGATGCGACCGGAGATTTCGGCGCGGATGGTGCAGTCTTCCAAGTCCTTTTTCGCTTTAGCGAGGTCAGCTTGAGCACCGGTACGGCTCGCTTTGAGCTCCTCCAGCTTGGCTAGGGCTGTTTCCATTTCCTCTTTGGATGTCGCAAAATCCGCTGCGAGTTTGGAAAGACGTCTATGATTATTGGTGGCGTATATAATCTGGGCATCAATACGTGCGAGGTCGGCCTCAGCTTGCTGCACAGCGGCCTGGTAGCGCAGTGGATCGATGCGGAAAAGCACGTCCCCTTCCTTCACCAGCGCCCCCTCCTTGCAATCAGTTGCAAGGAGAAGGCCTTCCACAGCCGCACGCACATGAACCGTACGAATGGCCTCCACATGGCCGATGCTACGGCGTGCGACATAGTCGTGCCCGGTGGTTGCTTTTTCTACCTGGACGTGCTCCGGTTGCCCGAGCATAGGCAAAGCCTGTGCCACCCCAATGATTGAAAGAGCACCTGTCAAAAAAACATACTTCATATACCAATTGTACGTATCTTTTGCTTCTATTTTTACCACCGATATGCACATCCGTCCCAAGAAAAAGCGATTCCAATATTCAGTCATCGGCGCGTAATGTAGCATAATGTCTTCATAATTTACGATTTATGATTTACGATTTACGATTTGGAATTTAGCGCGCCTGCGACGCGAAAATTTTGCGAAACAGGTGCGGAGGAATGTAGTGGAACCATGCGCGAGTGTGGTTAAAAAGGGGCAGTGGCGTCTGGCTGTGCCTATGTACGATTTACGACATGCTCGACGGAGGTAAGGCGTTTAACTTGGCCCAAAAATCGTGACGACAGCGGTCATCATGATGACGGATCTAAAGAACCTCTCTGCATACGTTGATAATTGAAAAAGAATCCGCGCAACGCGCACATTATTAATAAATCGTACATCGTACACGGTTAATTAGGGGTGTTAAAATACGCGGGACTGAGGTAGAATAACCGCAGTTGCGGAAGAA
>CANQSS010000018.1 GCA_947626545.1 uncultured Akkermansia sp.
TAAGTGCGGATGGACAACGCGGATGCGTTGCCCCGACAGGGGCGAACCGCCGATGGGGCGGCGGTGAGTCAATTTGGAGAATTCCCGCGCATGCGCGCGAATTTTGCGAAGCAGGTGCGGAGGTGGGATTATTGTGCGACTGGCGGAGTGATGGGAAAGCGGCGGCGGAGCGGTTCTGTCTGTACAGTAGTGAATATCCTACCCCATCTACGTATTTGCAATACGTATGTCAAGCCTCTGTTTGAAAAATTTTATCTTTCATATTCAATGCCTTATTGAGGGGGTCGCTTACTATAACGCCGAAAAATATGGTTGTTTATATTTTTACAAGATTTATATCATCAAGGATTTATGCATGCGTGAATACGTATTGCAAATACGTAAACTGACTCCTAACTAAAAATTATTTGACAACACCATGAAACTTCACTTGCCCATTGGATTGAGAATCGCTCTCCTTACGGTCATCGCCAGCCTTTCCTTCGCTGCTGGGGATGTCACCATAACTCACGACGGACAGCCTGTTTCGCAGGAGGAGTACCCGGAGGGAATCATTCAGAAGGGAACTCCCATGGAAGGAGATATCGAGATCACGGTATCCGACGACGAGCTCATCATTGAGGACGACCTGGCGCAGAAGGGTGATGCAACGATCACCGTCGACAAGGACGGTCGTATCGTTTTGAGGGAATTGGGCAGCATAGGATCGCTCAGCGTCAACGGGGATTTCAAAACAGAAATTACGGTTTTAGAAGGAGGCGAATTTCACCAGACCGGCGCCTCTGCCGTAGGTGGCGGCGTGCCCTGGAATGGTGCGAAACATGACAAGGAGATCACGACAGAGACCGTTGTAACGGTTGATGGCGGTTTATACGAAATGAAGTCTACCGGTATGGTATATGATGAGAATGATGGTGGTTATTCATACAGCCGCTGTACACTGGGAGGATCAGACATTCAGTATTTCAATGCAAACATCGTCGATACGACAGATATTCAGGTGAAGAACGGCGGGCAGTTTCAGATGACTGCCGCCTTGGAGGGACGAAGTCCCAGTTTCTGTCTAATCGGTTACGCCGCAGAGAAGGGATCTCAAGTCGTCCTCAATGTGACTGTTGAGGGGGAGGGGAGTTTGTTTCAACTCCGATCCGAAGCAGGCAATGCGCACGCGTATCTGGCGCATGCGATGGCGGGGACTGTGAAAGATGCCACCATTCATATCATTGACAAGGGGAAGTTTGAATTGAGCCAGGCAGGTAGTGCGGGGGAGACGTATATCAACTACGCGTACTCCGGGGGAGGGCAAGAGGCGATTAATCATTGCGAGATCAAGCTGGAAAACGAAGGGACGATGGAGGTGCAAGGTATTTCCAACTATGATGCGGCAGGGATAGGCATCGCCTGTGCTCTGGGTGAATCCGGCGATCCATCCAGAGTCGCCATTGCCACAGCGGTGACGAAATTGACTGTAGGAAAGGGTAGCTCTTTCCGGATGCAGAGCGGAGCAATAGGTTGGGCGGAAGCCAAGAATGAAGGGAGCATCGCAACGAGCCAAACTTCTATTCTGGTTCAGGATGGCGGAAGTTTTACCATAGACGGAACGGATCTGGGAACAACTTACTACAGCCAAAGGCGAGGTGGAGGCGGTAAGATGGTTGCGCAGACGGACATCACGGTGGAAGGTTCGGGTTCTTCCTTCACTTTGGAGGGAGGAGCAACGATCGGGAGAGTCGGTTCAAATTATACTGATCCCTCCACTGTAGTGAACACAACGACAATTCTGGTGAAAGATGGCGGACTGTTCGAGATGAACGGAGGTACCCTGGGTTATGGTAAGAAGCGCGACAACTGCCAATATATTAACGTTGAGACCGGGACCGTTGCCGTCGAACTGCGAGGTGAGGGATCTGTCATGAGGATATCAGACGCGAAAATCGATAATCGCTTTCGAGGGAAGGTGACCATCGATGTGTACGATCAGTCTCGCCTGGAGTGGAATGATTCATCAGTGGAGGCGAGCTCTACGTATTATGTGGAAGCTCCCATCATCACCATGCACGGAGGCGCATTGGAAGGAGGTACACAAGTGCCTTCGAATGTAAAAGTGAAGATTGATGTCGATAAGAGCTTCTCCGGAGACTTGGATATGGGCGGTTTGAGCGCATCAAAAATCCTGGAGGGATTTAAAATCGATGGTGCGGGGGCCGTGATTCAGAATCTGAGCGGTACGCTTACTATCAAAGGAACGGACAATCAGATTCGGGTCGGGAATCGAAGCGTGAAGCTCAGTGACGGGGAATATGCGGGAGATGCTAAGGCCCTCATTGGCCTCAATGACGGGGGTAGGGTGTCGTTTGACTCTAACTCGGGGAGCAAGCTTACCCTTCTGTTCGGCGGAGATGTGATTGAGGATCTGGCCGGTCAAAGAGAAAAGGAAGAGGTTTCCCTGGAGATTTGGTTCACGAATGGAACAGTGGATCTTAAACAGAGAACTGCTCAAGATATTTTCCAGGTAGGCGCCGGTTGGGGGCTTGACGTGGAAAAGGTAACCATAACTGAAGCAGGAGGAAAAATCACCCTCTCCGGTTCCACAAAGGATGTGTGGTTTTCCTCGGAGGCGGATAAGGGAGGAGGACACTCTGAGGAAAATTTGAGTGCCGTTTCCGACAAGGTTAAAATCGTGATCGATGAGAGCGCGACCCTGAATGCTGATCAAAAAGGCACGCTGAATCTCTTGGAAGGAACGGAGGGAAAGAATCTCGACATCACGGGCAGTGCGGAAGTTGTCCTGGATCATACAGGTACTCCTTTCCATTCGAGTGATACGGAGTTCCAGGGTAACATCAATGTCACGGGTGAGGCAAGTCTCAAGAAAACCGGGGAAGGTTCGCTGACCGTTGATGGCAACCTGACAGCCGGCGCTGTGAATGTAGCTGCCGGTGAACTTGTGCTGAAGGGTGCCGACAATACGGTTGCGGGAGAGCTCAGCATGGCAGCGGAAGGGACGTTGCAAGTGGCGAAGGACGGTCAGCTCACCCTTTCCGGGGATAGTAATTTGACCGCCGGCACACTCACCGGGGAAGGCACGATCACCGTGGCGGAAGAAAGCGGCAGTTTAACCGTAGGAGAAGGAGTTACGCTGGGCAAAGACCTTTCTCTGCGGGTGAAGGGCAACTTAACGCTTCATGGGGAGCGTGGTACGGAGGAAGGCGAGGGCGCCATCACCGGCTCCGGCACCTTGACCGTTGATAAGGAAGGGCAATTGAGCACCGGTCCACACCTGAATGTGGGAATCTCCGGGGTTGATGTGCAGGGCATCCTGAGCCAGGGAGGTGGTCAAATTGCCGCAAACGATATCGTTGTAGGAAAAGACGGCAAGTACGAGCTTAAAGACGGCACGATTGGTGCGTTGCCGCAGGACGATGTACCCGGAACGTTGAGTCTGAATGTAGCGGGCGCTTTTGAGATGAGCGGAGGCGAGATTACCGACGGTGCGTTCACGCTGAGCGATAACGCAAGCCTGACGCAGAGTGACGGGACAATCAACGGCGGCTCCGTCACGCTAAACGGCAGCGCGACAATGAAACAGACAGGCGGCAAGGTTACCGGCGGCACGTTGAAGCTGAGCGATGGTGCAAGCCTGAAGCAGAGTGATGCCGGGATAATCAACGGCAGCACCATCACATTGAGCGGGGAGGGCACTAGCTTTGCCCAAGAGGGCGGAAGCATTGGTGAAGGTGCGAAATTCTCGCTGAGCGATAGTGCGACCATGACGCAGACAGGAGGCCAGATTACCGGAGGCACGTTGGAGCTGAGTGGTGGCGCAAGCCTGACGCAGAGTGATGCCGGGACAATCAGCGGCAGCTCCATCACACTGAGCAACGGCGCTCAGATGAGTCAGAAGGGAGAGGCAGTGATCAAGGGCGGGACCATCACATTGAGCGGGGAGGGCACTAGCTTTGCCCAAGAGGGTGGAAGCATTGGTGAAGGTGCGAAATTCTCGCTGAGCGATAGTGCGACCATGACGCAGACAGGAGGCCAGATTACCGGAGGCACGTTGGAGCTGAACGACAGCGCGGCTCTGATACAGAGTGACGCCGGAACAATCGACGGCGGCTCCATCACACTGAACGGCAGCGCAAATCTGACGCAGAGCAACGGGACAATCAATGGCGCCTCCATCAAGCTGAACGGCAGCGCGACCATGAAGCAGACGGGGGGCGAGGTTACCGACGGCGCGTTCACGCTGAGCGATAACGCGACCCTGACGCAGAGCAACGGGACAATTGACGGTGGCTCCATCACACTGAACGGCAGCGCAAATCTGACGCAGAGCGACGGGACAATCGACGACGCCTCCATCAAGCTGAGCGGCAGCGCGACCATGAAGCAGACAGGCGGCGAGATTATCGGTGGCAAGTTGGAGCTAAGCGGCGGCGCAAAACTGACGCAGAGTGACGCCGGAACAATCAGCGGCAGCTCCATCACACTGAGCGGGGAGGAAACTGGCTTCACCCAGGCGGGCGGAAGCATTGGTGAAGGTGCGACATTCTCGTTGAAGGACGGAGCGACCCTCACTCTCAGCGGCGGGAGCATGAATGGCGCCGTCACCATGGAAGGGGAGGCAAGCCTCTACGACCTGGGCAATCAGGCAGCGGAAGGAAGCATCACCATGCACGGCGGGAACCTGGCAAATGCCGGGAATTATGCGGGGACCTTGGCCATTCAGACCGATGACACGTACACCGGCGCATTGGATTTGGGCGGAGTCGATGCTGCGTGCATCACCCAGGTCCAGATTGGAGCGTCCGAAACGGAAATGCGCAACTTGAAGAGCGGCAGCACGCTCACCTTCAGGGAGGGGGATCAGATGGTGGTGGGAGAACAACACGTGTACCGCGAAGGACAAACCGAACCGGCGGGAGGAACGATGGTGCAATTCCAGGAAGGAAGAGGACAGATCGCCTTCGATGAAAATAGTGCGTTGCGGTTGCACCTGAAGAGCGAGGTGCTGAAGGGTCTCGAAGGGCAGCTGGAAATCCTCTTCACCAACGGCAGCTTCAGCGGGATGCCGGAAGGAGGACAAAAGGAGTTGGAAGCGTGGCTGGGAGAGCACTTTGTGCTGGATGCAGGACTGGAGGATATCAAGGTGCTGCTGCTGAATGATGCAGAAGACGGACACCTGATCCTTACGGGCAGCTCGTCGGGCATCTGGATCGCCTCGCGCAACGGACAAAACGTGGACGTGGCGGATCTGTTGAACCACTACAGCGCGGTCATTGCGGACAAGGACCTGACCCTCACACTGCCGACCACGCAGGGAGAGACGCTCACTATCGTCAACCAGTTGCAAAATGAAAGAGAGACGCACGGCGACTTCATCGTGAAGACAGAATTGGGAGCCACAGCCAACCACACCGTACAGCTGCACAATGCGAATACCAACGGCGATAATGGCGGCACGGACTTCTACGGAAATATTCGCGTAGAAGGAACAGGGCTGGAAGCCGCAACCCTCGAGAAAACAGGAGATGCGGCGCTGAACGTGTACGGGAACGTGGAGAGCAGCGGCGCCGTGGAGGTGAAAGAAGGCACCCTTGCTCTGGGTGGAACAGCCAACAGCATCGGAACACTCGCTATGAGCGGAGGCGAGTTGCAGGTGAACGGGACGTTGGCGTTAACCGGGGCGACGGAGATGAGTGAGGGGAGTAGCGGGAGCATAAGCGGCACGGGCAACGTGAAGCTCGGCAGCGGAGCAAGCCTGACCTTAGCCGGTGGAGTGAGCTATGGGGTGCAAAACACGCAACTCGATCACGGCGCTCAGATGAGCCAGAAGGGAGAGGCAGCGATCAAAGGCGGCTCCATCACACTGAGCGGGGAGGGCACTAGCTTCACCCAAGCGGGTGGAAGCATTGGTAAAGATGTGACATTCTCGCTGGGTGACGGAGCAAAACTCACCCTCAGCGGCGGGAGCATGAATGGCGCCGTTACCATGGAAGGGAAAACGAGCAGCTACGACTTGGGCAATCAGGCCGCGCAAGGAAGCATCACCATGCACGGCGGGAGCCTGGCAAATGCCGGGAGCTATGCGGGGAGCTTAGTCATCCAGACCGGTGACACGTACACCGGCGCGGTGGATCTTGGCGGAGTGGACGCCGCGTGCATCACAAGCATCCAACTGGCGGGCAAAGACACTTACCTCACCGGACTGAAGGAGGGGAGTACCCTGACCCTGCATGCCGATGACAGCTTCAAGGTCACGGAGCAAAACGTATGGGAAAGTGGAGAAGAAGCGCTTGAAGGCAAGCAAGCCATCATGCAATTCGGAACGAATGCAGGTGATGCCGGTGATCAGAGTATCGTAGATGTAGCGGATGGTGTCCAAATTAAATTGGATCTTGATGGGAAGCTGGTCGCCGCCCAAAGGGGCCACATCACTCTGGAGGTTTGGCTCACAAACGGCAGGTTGACAGGCGAGAATTCCGAGACTTGGGCGAAGGAGCACTTCACACTTGGAACAGGATGGGGATTGAGTGTCGAGAGCTGGAATGCCGAAAAGGGTAAGCTTATCTTGTCCGGCAAGAGCAATGTATGGGATGCGGCCGCTGACGGAACTGAAGATGCCGTGGGTCATGTGAGTGTGGATGCCGAAACACTTTCTCAATTCGACAAAGTGGTAATTGATGAACGGACAACGGTGACGGCAGAGGGACAGGATGGAGTCGTCAGGCAGCTCGAAGGCAGTACAGACTTGGAGATCCAGGGAAGCGGCATCGTGGCATTCGAAAACAAACATGAGGAGTCCGCTTTTGTTCCCACGGGCGATACAACCCTCCACGGCAACATAGTTGCCGGAGATGAAGTTGATCTCAGAAAGACCGGAGACGCAAGTCTGACTGTGGACGGCGATCTGAAAGCCGGTGGGGATGTCGCCGTGGAGGAGGGCAAGCTGGCGATTGGCGGCAATGACAGCTTCATCGACGGCGAGCTTTCTCTCGGCGACAAGGAAAATGCTAAGAGTGGCGAACTGCAGGTGGACGGCAAGCTCACGCTCTCCCAAAGTCAGGATTTGACCGGCAGCCAGGGTAGCATCACCGGTAACGGCACCGTTGTGCTGGATGGTGACTTCACCGTGGGTGGTGTGGAGCTGGGCGAGGACTTAACCTTCCAAATGGGCAAAGCTAAAAGCGCTGACTTTGGAGACAAAGCGGTCACCCTTCAGGATCTGGAGGGGGAAAAAGAGGTGACGGCAGGAGAAGGCGTCACGCTGACAGGGGAAGGCACGTTCTCGGGCACCATCAACGGCGATACGACAGTGCAGGGTGAATACGCACTCAGCGGAGCGACCATTAACGGCACGCTGGACAACGGCGGCGCTGGCGGCACGGGAAGCACGCTGAAGATCGCGTCGGGAGATAGCTCTGCCGGAGCGCAAATCACGGTAAATGGCGACATCGTCTTCCGCAAAGGAGCCGAAACGGACTTCACAATCAACCTGAGTGATCCGGGACTTTGGACAGCGAATGAAGAAGAGCACGATGCTACCATGCTTTCAACGGGAAAGACCATCTACATCGAGAAAGGAACCAAGTTCGTGATCGACTGTTCCCAGAAAGGTATTTCCGACGCAAAGGGCGACCTGACTCATGTGGTCATTTTGAGAGGTGGATTGATCCAGGAAGTTGAGAAGTACGACGCTCCTGAGAAGAACTCCGGAGCAAACAGGCAAGCCGTTTACGCCGCGTCCGCGAGGGCTGCATATGCCATGCAAACTCGTGCAGCAGAGGAGCAGCCGGAAGAACAGCAGGTGCGGGAAGCCCAAGTGGAAGGAGGCGTTCTCTTCAACCAACTCTACGAGACTCCCACCATGTGGACGAACGGGACTGAGAGCTGGATAGATGCCAAGCATCGCACGATGAGTCCGCTTGCCAACCTCGCCACAACTTCGAACAGCATGAGCGGATTGAGGCTGCTCTGGCAGGATCTCAATGATAAAGGGCTCACGCAAGCAACGCAGCAAGTGAGCGAAATCCTTGCTCTGCTCGATAACCTCGCAGCGACGAATCCGGCAGCAGCGAGGCAAATGATGGCGGCCGTGGCGGGCAGCACGCTCACCTCCCTTTCCTCTGCTCAGAATGCCGCACTGCGCAATCAAATGAGCCGCGTGCGTGATCACGCCTTGCAGGCGGCCCGCCTGCGCGGGGACGGTCATTGGGGGAATGGACAGGAAAATGTTGTGACGGATCCGAAGGGAGTCACCGTCCGCACTGCCCAACAGACGCTTTCCTCCGGCTCGACAACGCATGCCTGGATAGAAGGCACCAGCTTCTTCTCCGAGCAGCACAGCGTCGGGGATGAAAGCGGCTATCGCCTCAACAGTTGGGGAGGAGCCGTGGGAGTCGATAAGCAGTTGGCCGACAACTGGAGCGTTGGGGCGTATTTGTCGGCTAGCTACGGCGATCTTGAAGCACGCGCGGCAGAGTATGCCAAGGGAGATATGGACACGTATGCAGTGGGCGTATGGGGACAAAACCACACGGGACGCTGGGGCAATACCCTGCTTGCCCTGTGGGCCTGGAATGATGCTTCGCTGAGACGCATGGTTAACCACGGGGCAGGCTACGCCGGACGCAGTGATGCGGATGGCTACAGCATCGGAGCGCAGTGGGAATTGACCTATGACCTCTACATGAACGAGAGAAAGACAAACGTCTTGCAACCTCTCTTCAGTGTAGCTGTGATGCGTACGGAGATGGACGGCTTTAGCGAGAAGGGAGCCGGTTCCCTCGGACTGAATGTGAAAGACCAGACGCGTGATACGGTGACTCTCGCGCTGGGTGCGCGTTGGTTGGCCGAGATCGGTTCAGGTAAAGCGATCAACCGAACCGTGAACACAGAGCTGCATGCCAACGTGGCTCAGGATCTGGGAGACCGCCGAAGCGATGCGGATGTGGCATTGCAGGCAAATCCGACTTACATCCGCAACGTGCGGGGAGCCAAGGCAGGTAGCACGGCGCTCCAATTCGGCGCGGGGGTGAACGTGCCGGTGACGCCGAACTCGCAGATCTACGTGAATGCCGGCGGCGAGCTGCGCGAGCATGCCAGCTCGTGGAATGCCGCATTGGGCGTACGAATGGGCTTCTAAGCTATGCAAGCAACTCGGTTTCTCGGGTAGGCTCGTTGCCAAAACAACGATAATCCTTACTTTCATTCGAGCGAGACAACGCACCGTCCGTCGCTATCCCGTGTAGCGACGGACGGATGGTTGATGCAACCGCTCGTGATCATGCCGTCTTTAAGCGTGTATGTTCCAGACATGCGAGTTCGAGAAAGAATTAGTTGTTTCCTTTTAGGGTGCAATGAAGATTCTACCTTGACAGGATGAACCGGTGTGGTATCCTGATACGCAGACTACAGCTATGAATACGGGCGATTTAACACCGGTAGTACCGAGACGAGTGAGGGCGGTCTTCTTCATGTTGGTGGCGTGCTTTGCATTGTGGGGATTGCTCAACAATATGACCGACAATTTGGTGCCGGCATTTCAGAGAATTTTCACGATGGATCAGTCGCGAGCAGGGCTGGTGCAGGTGGCATTCTACGGGGCCTACGCGGTGCTCGCAATTTTTGCCTCAATACTCATCGAAGAATTTTCGTATCGGGTGGGCGTGCTTATCGGTTTGGGGGTGTATATTGTCGGTGCGCTCATGTACATACCGGCCTGTGTAGAACAAAGCTTTGACATCTACTTCATCGCTATTTTTGTGGTGGCAGGCGGATGCTCGCTGTTGGAAACCACGTGCAACCCATACGTCATCTCGCTTGGACCGGAGAAGACGGCAGTGCGCCGATTGAACTTTGCGCAGGCCTTCAATCCCGTGGGGTCGATGGTGGGCATTGTGCTGGCGCAGCAGCTGATCCTGAGCAACCTGAATCCGGCCACGGCGGCGGATCGTGCTCAGATGGCGCCCGAGGCACGCGCTGCCATCATCAACGAGGAGTTGTTCTGGGTGTGCGCGCCGTACGTTGGACTATGCGCCATCGCCGTTCTCATTTGGCTTTTCTTCCTGAGGGGCGGCAAGAGCGAACAGGACGCAGGAGAGACAACCGGCGGCGGATTGCTGCGCGTATTGGTGGCGGCGGTATTTGCCGTAGGACCGCTTGTCGCGCTTTATTTTGCGTTTCCGGACATGAATAAAGTGCATTGGATACTCTGCGGGATGCTGGGTCCGGTAGCGTACATCGTCCTCATGGGCGGTTACAGGCGGATGCTGACGGCGTTGCTCAAGAAGCCGCGTTATTGGTTCGGCGTGATAGCGCAGTTTTTCTACGTGGGGGTGCAGATTGCAGCGTGGACGTGGTTGAATGTGTATTGCCAGCGCGAGCTCGGAGTCAGCCCCGGAACGGCGGCCATCTACTACACCATCGCCATCAGCTTGTTCATCCTCTGTCGGTGGGTGGCTACCTACTACATGAAGAAGTACAATCCGGCGTCTATGATGTCGCTGTTCGCCGTGGCTGCCATTGCGTGCTGCGCGGGGGTGATGTACCTGCCCAGCCATGTGCTTTTCAGCATCGGCGGGTTGCCATTCTCTGCCAACGTGATTTGTCTGGTGGCGATGAGCGGGTGCATGAGCTTGATGTTCCCAACGATATACGGCATTGCACTGGGAGGACTGGACTCGCGCGTGGTGAAGCTCGGCGCTGCCGGGCTGATTATGGCGATTTTGGGCGGCGCCATCATCACACCGTGGATGGCGGACATTATTGGCAGTACAGATAGCTGCTGGCTGGCGCTCACGCAGGGTTTCGACGCCACGTGGAGCACGGATCTGAAGACGAGCTCACAGGCGTTGCGCGCCTCCTTCATCGTGCCGGCCATCTGTTTTGCCGTTGTGCTGACGTACAGCCTCATGTTCCGCAAACCGGAGCAGACTCATTAATCTTTTCAACTCATCCATCATCATGAAATACGATACATTACCCACCATCGGAATTCGTCCCACGATCGACGGACGCCGCCTCGGCGTGCGTGAGTCGCTGGAGGATCAGACCATGAACATGGCCAAGGCGGCTGCGGCTCTTATCGAAGCCAATGTGAAGCATGCCAACGGTCAGCCGGTCAAGTGCATCATCGCTGACACCTGTATCGGAGGACCGGCAGAGGCAGCGGCGGCCAACCAGAAGTTCCGCGAGAACAACGTAGGTTGCTCACTGGCCGTCACGCCGTGCTGGTGCTACATTACCGAGACCTTTGAAACAGATCCTACGACCCCGAAGGCCATCTGGGGCTTCAACGGCACGGAGCGTCCCGGCGCTGTGTACCTGACCGCCGCGCTGGCCGGCTACGCGCAGAAGGGCGTGCCTGCTTTCTCCATTTACGGACACGACGTCCAGGACAAGGACGACACGAGCATCCCCGCCGATGTGGCTGAGAAAATTCTGCGTTTTGCCCGCGCCGGCATTGCCGTGGCAACGCTGAAAGGGAAGGGTTACCTCTCCATCGGCGGCTGCGCCATGGGTATCGCCGGATCCATTCTCGACCATTCATTCTGGGAAAGCTACCTGGGCATGCGCGTGCAGCCGGTGGATATGACCGAAGTGAAGCGCCGCATGGATTTGGGCATCTACGACAAGAAGGAGTTTGAGCTGGCGCTGGAATGGGCGAAGAAGTACGTGAAGATCGGACCGGATCGCAACCGCCCGGACCTCGTGCTCTCGCCGGAGGAGAAAGAGCGTACGTTGCGCGAGTCGCTGCTCATGATGATCATTTTCCGGGACATGATGCACGGCAACCCGTACCTCAAGACGATTGATCGCGAGGAGGAGGGACTGGGATTCAACGCCATCTGCGGCGGCTTCCAAGGTCAACGCCATTGGACGGATTACTACCCGAACGGCGATATGGCCGAGTCGCTTCTCAACAGCACCTTCGATTGGAACGGCCCGCGCGAGGCCATCCCCTTTGCCACCGAGAACGATGCCATGAACGGCGTCTGCATGCTCCTGCTCCATCAGCTGACAGGGCAGGCCGCCTGCTTCTCGGATATCCGCACTTACTGGTCGCCGGATGCCGTGAAGCGTGTGACCGGCTACACGATGGAGGGACACGCGAAGGACGGCATCATGCACCTCATCAACTCCGGCTCCACGGCGCTGGATGGCAACATGCACTCCACCTCTCCGGACGGCAAGCCGATCATGAAGAAAACCGGCGAGACGACGCAGGCGGATATCGAGGCGATGATGGGCGCTTCGGAGTGGTGCCCGGCCAACCGCGAGTACTTCCGCGGGGGCGGTTATTCGCTGCATTTTGTCTCCAAGGGCGATGTGCCCGTCACGATGATTCGCATGAATCTGGTGAAAGGGCAAGGTCCCGTGCTTGTCATTGCCGAGGGCTATACCTGCTCCCTGCCGGAGGAGGTGAACAAAGTGCTCGACGAGCGCACCGACCCGGGCTGGCCGACTACGTGGTTCGCTCCGATTCTGACCGGGAAAGGCGCGTTTACCGATGTGTACTCGGTGATGGCCAACATGGGCGCCAATCACGGGGCATGGACGTACGGGCACGTGGGGGCGGACGTCATCACGCTGGCTTCCATGCTACGCATCCCGGTGTATGCGCACAATGTGCCGCAGGAAAAAGTGTACCGTCCGGCAGCGTGGAACCTCTTTGGCACGACCGATCCCGAGGGCGCCGATTTCCGTGCCTGCGCCAATTTCGGTCCCATTTACCAGAAGTACTAAAAGTTCATCAGCGCCCCCGCCGTGCCACACAGCGGGGGCGCTTTTTAAATCCTCAACCCTGTCGGAAGGACGATATGAAATCAGTGCTATGCTTGGACTGCGGAGCGACGAATGTGCGCGCCATGGTGGTGAATGAACGCGGCGAAATTATCGCCAAAGCGGGGCGAGCCAACACCACAGGCCCCGGGGTGGAGGATGCGAGTTATCATGTGTGGAATGTGGAGCGCATTTTTTCGCAACTGGCGGAATGCTCTCGCGAGGCGCTGGCGCAGATCGAATCCGCCGGGGAAATCTGCGCCGTGACGATGACCACATTCGGAGTGGATGGGGCGCTGGTGGATGAGAGAGGAGAATTGCTTTACCCGGTGATTTCGTGGAAATGCCCGCGCACGGCGGAGGTGATGAAAAACATCGGCAAATACATGAGTCCACGGAGGCTGAGCGGCATCTCCGGTGTGGGAGATTTCGCGTTCAATACCCTCTACAAGCTCGTATGGCTGCGTGAGAACAGGCCGGAACTCCTTGAACGTGCACATGCCTGGCTTTTCATCTCCAATATCCTGGCGTACCGGCTCACCGGCGTTATGGCAACGGATCGCACCATGGCCGGGACTTCTCAGATGACAGAACTTGCCAGCGGCACGTGGTCCCAAGAAATATTGGGGGCAGTAGGACTGCGCGACACCTTATTCCCTCGCATGGTGAATGCCGGGGAAGTGATTGGCGCGTTGCAGGCAACTGCGGCGGAAAAACTGGGGGCGCCGGCAGGCGTGCCGGTGGTATCGGCGGGGCATGACACGCAGTTTGCGCTTTTCGGCAGCGGGGTGCAGGAGAACCAGCCTTTCCTTTCCAGCGGCACATGGGAGATCCTCATGCTGCGCACGGCGCACGCAAAACTCAGCGATGAGGATTACGATGCCGGAGCCACGGTGGAATACGACAGCCGCGCTGGTTTGCTCAACCCGGGGTTGCAATGGATTGCAAGCGGGATCATCGAGTGGGTGAAGAGCGCCTGCTACCGCGGCGAGCATTACGATGTCATGGATGCTGAAGCCGCCGCCATTCCGCCCGGCAGCGAAGGCGTGAGCTTGATTCCCGATTTCCTGCCCAGCGACCCTGTGCCCGGTTCCATCCGCGGGCTTATCCTCGGGCGTACCCGCGGGCACATCTACCGTGCCGCTATGGAAGCGCTCACGCTGCGCCTCAAGCGCCGCTTGCGCAAGCTGGAGAAAGTGGGCGGATTCACGGCGCAGGATTTGCTGCTTGTTGGCGGCGGTGCGCGCAACAAGGTGTGGACGCAAATGCGCGCGGACATGCTTGGCATCCCGGTGCGCGTCCCGAAGGTGACGGAAAGTACGGTATTGGGCGCGGCCATGTACGCCTTTGCCGGTGCAGGCGTGTACGCTTCCGCAGAAGCCGCGCGCGAGGCCTTCGGCATCACCTGCGACACGGTCCTTCCCGGCGAGCAACATGCCGCCTACTCTACTTGGGAATAGCTCTTCCCTTCCTCATTAAACAATGAGTTGAGAGCGCACGCAAGGTGGGATGGCGTCTTTTTGTGCCGTTGACCTGTTGCACTCAATTTTGCAATCCACATCCAAATTTTTTGAAAATTTTTGCTTGACATCGCAGAAAATTGACCTATAGTGAGCGGCAAGGAAGCGCAAGACTGCGTCATCTTACCGTTTGGGAGACCACAGATATACGGATTTGCAATCACAGGGGTGTGCAGATTCATTCGGGAGTATAGGAAGGGGTCAATGGGGGGATGAAGAGAGCATGGCCTCGGGCGAGGCACCGTAGATTGCCGGGGGGGGAGTACGCCCGCAGAGAGGCACAACGAAAACTGAAAAGAGATGAAGATAAGAGAGACATTTATGGACTCCGTTGAGACCGCATTAGGCGAGCTCAACAAGATGGAGCACACGGAGAACGGAGCGATGGGGTACAAAACCACCCAAAGCGCGCTGCTGGATCTCAATTTCAAGACGGCATCGTACCGCAGTGCCGAGGCGGAGGAGATAGTGACGGACTTTGCAAAGGCGATGGAGGAAGACAGGTTGCTTGCGCTCAAATGGCTGTTTTTCGCGCGAGATATTCGCGGAGGTTTGGGCGAGCGACGTTTGTTTCGTATTGTACTTCGTTATCTGGGGGAAACACAGTCGGCACTGTCGATCAGGCTGTTGCCAATGGTGGCGGAGTATGGGCGATACGATGACATGATGCTCCTGTTGGATACGCCATGCCATGGAGCAGTCATCTCTCAAATCAAGGAGACCCTGACTGCTGACATCAAGGGCATGCAGAGAGAGGAGTCTGTTTCCCTGCTCGCCAAGTGGTTGCCTTCCATCAATACGACATCCACAGAAACGCGCAAGATAGGTCGACGAATAGCAAGTGAGCTGAATCTTAGCGAGAAGGAATACAGAAAACTACTCTCTTCTCTTCGCCGGTATATCAATGTAGTCGAGCGCAAGATGTCCGGGAAGGAGTGGGGTGAGATCGATTACGCCAAGGTGCCATCGCGCGCCTCCATGATTTACAGGGGGGCATTTCGTCGCCACGACGAAGAGAGATATGCGAAGTATGTCGCAAGCGTACAGAAAGGCGAGGCAAAAATCAACGCTGGCACGCTCTATCCGCACGACATTGTGCATCAATATGGGAATGTTGAGGTGCGGGATTCTGCGCCTGCCAGACTTTCTCCAACTCTTGAGGCTTTGTGGAGCAATTTGCCGAATACAATACAGGACGACCAGAGGATGCTTGTCGTGCGCGATGGTTCCGGATCAATGCTTGCTTCCATAGGCAACACCGGAATCACTGCGATGGATTGCTCCACTGCTCTTGCCATCTACTTTGCGGAACGCATGAGTGGGGAGTTTCGCGGAAAGTTCATCACTTTTTCCAGCCATCCGAAGCTTGTCGATATTTCTCATTGCGAAAGTTTGCGCGACAAACTTGAGCGAACGTACCAGGAGGACGAGTGCAGCAATACAAACATTCGCGCTGTTTTTCAGCTTATCCTGAAGGTAGCAGTGGAGCGCGAGATGCCACAGCAAGACATGCCCGGCGCAATTCTCATCCTGAGTGATATGGAATTTGACGGGCACTACTTCGTGTGGGATAGGGCGCTCTTCGAGGTTATCTCTGCAGAGTACGAGAAGAGCGGCTACAAGCTACCCAAGCTCATTTTTTGGAATTTGGCCTCGCGAACCAAGGTCATTCCTCTGACACAGAACGAACTTGGTGTCATCCTCGTCAGTGGTTTTTCCGTTCACTTGGCAGGAATGGTCATGTCGGCTCAACTAGACCCTTACAAGGCTCTTGTTGAGATACTTAACTCAGAAAGATACGCACCGGTAGAAGAAATCATCAGATCATCTTCCGAATAGCTGCATCACATTCCGTTACCGGCTACGGAAAGATGCAAATCGTTCGGACCAGTAGACTCGTTCAGCAAAAAGAGAATCAACCGGACATCTCGCGATGAAAAAAAGAGTCTAGTATCTCATTCCGCTACGGTCACAGAACAGAAAATCACCAACCCACTTTTAGGTGCTTACAGCAACCAAATTGCTCTGGCTTGAAACCAGTATACAAGCATCTAGCATACCCTATAGACTCGAACAGCAATTAGCTAAAGAGCCATCTGATCAATGGAATAGTACAGAGTCTAGACAGCTCCTCCCATCCCTTGGGCACGAACAGCAATTCGTTTTGGACAAAAGTCAGCGGTTTTCAAAACCGCCAAAAAAGGTGTCCGGTTGAGGGGTGGCGAGGAGCTGAAGGAAGTTATAGCTCTTTTTGCCCTGCTGTGCCCATGGTGTAACCGTTGAAGGTGCGGGTGTTGTAGAGGGGCTGATTGTCGGGGACAGCGTAGCCGATATTTTTGCGGATGGCGAGGAAGTCCCTGACGCCTGCCTCGTCCACCTGATTGAGTTTGCCGCCGTGGAGAGAGGCGAGCAGCACCATCTTACAGTAGGCATCAGCATTTTCCATGAACCATTCGGCTTCTTCAATATGGCGGGCCCCGGTGATGACGCCGTGATTCTCCATAAAGACAACAGTGCTTTGGTGCGCGGCCTTGGCAACGGCTTGAGCGGTTTCTACGGAGCCGGGAGTGCCGTAGGGCGCCAGAGGAATGTGACCGAGGAAAATGTCGGCCTCTGGGTTGATGCCATTTGGCGGGGTGAGACCGGCGAAGAGGAAAGCATTGCAGCAGGGAGGATGCGCGTGGATGCATGCATTGACCCCGACTTCCTTCATCATGGCAATGTGGGTCTTGACTTCGCTGGTGGCCGGGCGGTATCCGCAGAGTTGACCGGCACTCATGTCCACCAGGCAGATGTCTTCCACCGTCATGAAGCCTTTGGAGCAAAGAGTGGGCGAGCAGAGCAGCAAATCCTGCGCCACGCGCACGGAGAGATTGCCGCCGTTGCCATCCACAAACTCGCGTTGCCAGAGGCGGCGTCCCATATCGACCATGCGTTGCTTGATGACAAGCAGTTCAGAAGAATTAAAGAAAGCGTCAATTTCTTCGCGCGTCTGCGGATTGTAATCTTGCCAGGGAAAGATCTTTTCAGGCAGGGCGGGTTTGATGTAGAGCTCCGGGTTAGCCATGGTCGTACGAGAATGAAAGTGGATGTGTATAATTTATGATGAAAGGAAGGAAATTACAAGTATGGAATACGAAAAATTACGAAGGAACGGATTGAGTAACGGCTCCTTCCATGCGGCAGCGAAGGGATGCGTGGATAGGTAGCTCAAGCGCAGGATCGGAGTCCAGGATGGAGTTGGCAATGCGTGTGGCGCGGTGAATGAGGCGCACATCAGAGATCCATTCTGCGAAGCGGACAGACCCCAACCCACTTTGTGCGGTACCGAGCACATCCCCCGGGCCACGGAGACGAAAATCATGCTCTGCAATCTCAAAGCCATTGGAGGTTTTACAGAGGATTTCCAGTTTTTCATAGGCAGGGTCATCGGGTTTGGCTGTGGAAAGCAGGATGCAATAGCTTTTGTGCGAACCGCGACCAATGCGCCCCCGCAGTTGATGGAGTTGGGAGAGTCCGAAGGAATCCGCATCGTTGATGATCATAACCGTGGCATTTGCAACATCCACACCGACTTCCACCACTGTGGTGCAGATGAGTACCTGGGTGATGCCTGTGGCAAAATCGGCCATCGCTTTTTCTTTTTCGTCGGCGCTCATTTTGCCGTGGAGGAGGCCGATGGAAAATTCAGGCAGAATATCACGCCAGTGGACGAGCTCCTGAGAGGCGGAGGAGCGCTCGGAATTTTCGCTCTCCTCAATGAGAGGAGAAACGATGTAAACTTGTCGACCATTGGAGATCTCCTTGCGAAGAAAAGAGACGATGCGCTTCATGTGCTTTGGGTTGCGCAGGGCAGTGACAATTTCTCCGCGGCCGGGGGGGAGCTCATCAATAATCGAGACATCCAAGTCGGCATAGAGGGTAAGCGTGAGGGTACGCGGAATCGGCGTGGCTGTCATGACGAGGACATCCGGGTGGGAATCAGCTTGAATAAAACGCTGGCGTTGAGCTACGCCGAACTTGTGCTGTTCGTCGATGACGGCGAGGCCGAGATTTTGAGGACGATTTTTTTCGTAGAGCAGGGCATGAGTGCCAATGATGATGCGCGGGGAAGAATCCGACGAGATGCTTGCATGATCGGCGATGACGTGGGAGTCGTCCGCCCGGTCTGAAGTGCGCAGTGAAAGACGTACGTCTGTGTGCTGAAGCAGACGGCGGAAGGTGCGGTAATGCTGTTCTGCCAGTATCTGGGTGGGCGCAAGCAGGGCAGAGGTTTTGCCGCTTTCGATGCACATAAGCATGGCGCAGAGAGCCACGAGTGTTTTTCCACTACCGACGTCCCCCTGCAGCAGACGGTTCATGGGGGTAGGGCGTGCCATATCTGCGCGAATTTCGTCGATGCATCGCCGTTGGGAACGGGTGAGGGGGAAGGGGAGAGCGGATAGGAGTTCCTGGCAATAATAATTGGTGGTGGCCGTGATGAGTCCTGGGGCGGAGCGTGTTTGACGGCGCCGCCAAGCTACGTCGAATTGCCGGGTAAAGCACTCCGAGAGGGCGAAGCGCATGCGTGCTTTACGTGCCGTAGCGTTATCTGGCGGGAAATGCAGATCTCGCAGAGCATGAACCAAGGGGTAGGAGGGCGCGGGGTCAAAGTCCTCCCACTTAGCATCGGGATTTAGTGCAGACAGAAGGCGGTAAACGAGACCGCGAAAGGTTCGAGCAGAGACGCTGGGAACCGATTTGTAGATGGGCACAATACGCCCTGTGTGGATAAATTGGGGGGCTGGCAGTGAGCCGGGAGTGTCCGGATCGCCGAGGGAGGCCGCAGCCAGTCGCAGACCAGCTTGCTCGCTGTCATCGAGAATCTCGAAGTCGGGATTGCAAATGGCCCACTTGCCGGAAAAGAAGCGTAGTTTGCCAAACACGGATAAAAGCATGCCCACGGCAAAAAGCTTGGCAACGTAGGGCATATTGAACCATCGCAGAAAAACTCGTGGCCCCTGAGGATCATCTGCTGCACCGGCGCTCAGCTCGTAATAACGCTTGTGTGAAAAATGCCACTCGGCCGAATAGATCCGGAGTTGAAGGCAGACTGATTCTCCATTAGTAAGCGACGAAAGAGGTGGGGAAAGGCGGCGATCCTCGTAGCGGCGCGGAGCAATGCGCAAGACATCGCCGACGGTGTAAAGAGAAACTGCATGAAGAGCCTTGAGCTCACGGGGGAAAATGAAAGAAAGAGAATCCAGCGCTGAGTCAGGCAGAAGCTGGTGGGAATCAGCGGTTGGGTTTGCCTCCATTGATGCAGCGGTAATAGTAGTCTACGCGGGAGAGGAACCATCCCCATTTGGGACCGGGGCGGCCGTTGGAGAGCAGGGGAGTCGGACAATTCTTGCCTGTCCAGTGGTAGTGGGGGACAACGTGGCGCAGGTTGATGTTATAGCGTTTCATGAGCACAGCCACCAATTTGGCTGCACGATCCCATGTGCGGAAATGATTTTGTCCACGATTCTCGGCCTCGCACATTTCGATGCCCAGAGAGTTGTGGTTGCCTGCGGCCGTGCCGGCGTGCCAGCCACTTTCGTTAAGCGGGAGATTCTGCACGACCATGTATTGGTCCACGGTGAAGTGCCAACTGCGGTTGGAGAAGGCGCCGCGGCATAGAGCGCGGGAGTGCTGCATGGCAGTTGCTGAGGACGAGTGGTTAGCCGTGCTGTGAATGGTGAGGAAGGTGGGGCGGATTTTCTTTGCAGCTCGACGCTGACGAGAGTTTGCCGGCACCATACGAATCTTGATGTTGGCCTCACGCGCTAAGCGGTTCATCGACCGTGGGACAATTTGCTTACTGGAAGGCTGGAATTTGAAGGGACGAGGGGAACGGAGCGACGAACTACTCTGCTGTTGACAGCCAACCGCCAGCAACAAAGCTAGGCAGCATAAAAAGGTAATCCTGCAAACCCTCCCCATACAGGGCAATTATGCCACAGCCCGCCCCCATTGGCAAGTTTTACTTTACATTTTCCATTGCCGGAGGAGAGATCATTCACATCCGTCCCAAGAAAAAGCGATTCCAACGTGCAGTCATCGGCGCGTGATGTAGCACAATGTGTTCGTAATATACGATCTACAACACGCGCGACGGCTGTAAGTGCGTATGGACAGCGCGGATGCGCTGCCCGGAGGGCGAAAACTGACGACGGCTGTAAGTCAGTTTGGCCAAAAGCTAACGCTTTTGGCTAATCGACCTTACGGCCGTCGGTCGCTTTCGCCCTTCGGGCAAAAGCTGTGCTTTTGTCCAATCCCCCTCCAAGCCCTCGGGGGCTTTCACCGCTATGCCGAATCGTCAATGGTTTGACATCTTGCCGGGCTTACTTCACTCACCTGTTGGAAACGCATGAGGAATGGGTTGAATGAGCCCAGAGATGGTTTTATTGGGACACGTATGGAGATCATTATAAACAGGCAGCGATGCAGGTGAGCATCATATAGAAGACGGCGATATTCCGCGAGTAAAAGAAACGCATGTAAAAGGGGGCGTCATTTCCTTTGGAAAGTTCAGACCAATTGTCCAGGGGATAGTGCCAGGGACGTATGACGGGGAGGTGCAATTTATCGCCATTGTATATGTGAAGCAGAATTAACAAGTCGATTACCAGTGGTGTAACCAGCAGGGGAAGCAAGTAGTATAGCGAACCGGTAGAAAATACGAGGTAAAACGAGGTGGCAAAGCCACCACAGTAGAAAAACAGGCAAAAGAAGAGAGCGCAGGATTTGCTGCCTAGTTTGCGGCAGAGCGTAATTTTGCTTGCGCATTTGTCGGCGTCATAATCCATGAGCATGTGGTTATACAACACAGAAGCAACAAGGCAAGAGCATCCTAGAGAGAGGATGAGAACATTCATGGAAAAATCTCCTGTCATCACGTAGAAAACGCCTTCAAAGAGCAGGGGACCGTAGGCTAACATGACAGCGGCTTCTCCCAGTCCTCGCAATGAGCACCACTGGTAGCCCAGAGCAACGAGAAGTCCACCTGCCATGAAGAGCAGAACCCATGGTCCGGATATCACGAGAAGGTACATGCCAATGCAGGCCGCCAAGAGCAAAAAGAAGAGGATACTCAGGCAAAGTTTGGGCACAGTAGTGCTTCCGTTGAAAAGATAGACGCATTTATCATCGAGAGCGGCTTCCTGCAATTCTTGATTGTTGCGCAGGATGAAGTAGTCGAAGAGATCATCAAGTAAGTTGGTGGCCAAGTGCATGGCCACGGTACCAAGCAACGCAAGAATTCCCGGGAAGACACGGCCGCCATGCTGCACAGAATAGCAGAAAATAACTAGCCAACCAAGAAATGTCATGGGCAACGAAAATGCACGTGCGCAGCGAAGCCAAAAAGATGAGATGGAAGCTATTTTGCGGAGAGGGGGGAGGGGCATCGATTCGGGAGTGTGAGGGAATGGGGTATTTCAGGAGAGGCGAGCCAAGAAGGCGCATTCATCAATGTAAAGCTTTTGTGGGAGCTGGAAGGGACGCTCCAAAGATGGTCCGGTAATGAGGGATACCACTCCTTCCTCGATTGCAAAGCCGGGGAGCAGCAGTCCCACCGTTCGCGGGCGTGAGCCGAGTTGAATCGTCCCATCGCTCATGCGCACTACACTGCGGCGCATACTCATCGAGATGACGATGCCCTCCGGTGTGGCGAGACCGGGACGCCAGCGGGTATTGGGAGTGGAGATATCGGCACCCAAGCTGAAATCAAAGAAGGGAATTTGGCGTGGGGGAACAGCCTTCAGTAGGATGCGGCGCATACACGCACTGCCGACAATCTGGGAGATGCAGGGATCTATGACGTCTCGCTCAGAGGTGATGAGATACACAGGGGTGCGCGTGAAGATAGGCCAGAGAACGGCCAACACGGATTCGTGCGGTTCGTGGTGTCCCACGGTGGTGAGCAGGGCGTGCCGCCCCTCTTTGAGAGCGTTCACGTGGTGAACTTGGTCTGCATTGATCCACGCCCGGCGGAAAGCGTTGGCATCCGTAGCCAAACTGATGAGGATATTCAGCCAGTCAACGATCGGCTTCGGGCTGTTTTCGGGAGCGCCGTGGTTGATTACGGCGCCGGCGATTTGGATGCCGGTGAGTGAGAATCCTGCGCAGTGCACGAAGGGTTGGTTCCCGATATCTTCGAGTAGATGGATGAGTGACTCTCGGCTATCGGATAATTCGGAACTGATGCACTCTACCGCAAGTTCACGGAAGGTGCTCAGCACTTGTTGGCTGTCAGCACGACGAGAGTGAATCGGTTCACCTACGGCGACGGTAAAAGGATAGGGAATGCGGCGCGGAAGCTTGGTAAAAAAGCGGCTACGGTAGTACGAGAAAATGCTTCCCCAAAGACCGTCCATATAAACCGGGATGACGGGCGCTTTAGCGCGGCGGGCGATAGATTCCATGCCTCGTCGGATCGGTGTGAGGCACCCCGTACGCGTCAATTGACCTTCCGGAAAAATGCAGATAAGATCACCATTGGCGATACCATGAGCAGCGCTGCGGATGGCATCTCGCGGGTTTTTGGTGGAGATGGGCACCGAGTTGAAAATTTCGAGCACCCAGCCAAGCACGCGTGAGACCATGAATTCCTCTGCTACGATAAAGCGCACCGGACGCGGGCAAACCATGGTGAGGAAGAGGGCGTCTGCGTAGGTCACATGATTGCAGACGATGAGAGCGCCGCCTCGTTCCGGGAAACGTTCCGGATGAAGGACACGCGGGCGGTAGAGAAGGCTCATGAGCCAGATGCCAACCATGCGGATAAACTCCTGCGGGATGAGGCGCAGAGAGGTGATCATGATAAAGGCGCTGAACAAAAAGAGGACAAAGTATTGTCCTTGAGGACGAGCCCCGTATGCGTGCATGACCCACATGAGCCCCACGGCCACCAGGCCCATCAGGTTATCAAAGAGGTTGCCGGCAGCGATGATGTTGCCACGGTTGGCAGGATCACAGTTATCCTGCAAGAAGGCGTTGAGGGGCACTAGATAAGCAGCACCGAAGGCTCCGGTAAGAGAAAGAAAGACGTGACTTTCGATGGCTTCGACATCCAGCAGAGAGAGCATGAGGGTGCAAATAGTTACGCCGATGGCACCGAGAGGAATGAGACCGAGTTCATTTTTACCCTTGCAAAGCTGCGAAGCTACGCTGCCGCCGACCACGACGCCACCGCCGAGCCAAGCCATGAGAATGCCGCACTGCAGACTGAAGTCAACGTTCGGGTGACTGATCTGCATATCCTTAGCAATCTGGATGAGAATGAGGAAGAGGGAACCGGCGAGGCACCAGAAATAGCTAATGCCGATTTCACTGAGCCGCAACTGGCGATCGCGCCAGAGGTATTTCATCTGCACAAAATGCTCGTAGAAGAGACTCATGCTGAAGCGGCGCGTTTGTCTGGCAGGGTAGCGTGGGAGGATAAGTGACGCCGCGGCAACCAGAATGGCTAGGGAGATGAAAATCCAGGTGGGCAGTTTTACCGCGCTCCACCCAGCTTCTTCCTCTGCAACGGGTCCTTGAACTTGTGTGAAGTAATCCAGCAGGTAACTGAAGAGGAAAAATACGCCAATTTGGGCAAGAAGTAACACAAACACCATGCTCACCTCGATGATCCCGGAGCCGTAGCTCAGGTAGCGCGATCCGAGCAAGTCCTTCACGATCCCTTTTTTGGCGGGGCTGAGGATGGTTGCCTGAATGGCGAAAATGGAAAACCAGAGAATAGCCGCATACATATCATGCTGGTAGAAGCAGAAGAGCATACAGCTCATGACAAAGAGCTGCACAACGCTCATGACTTGTATGATGCGCGTCTTGCAGAAGCAGTCTGCCAGCCACCCGACCAGGGGGGAAAAAAGAATATAGGGAAGCACATAAATGGCGCCCAACCCGTATTCAAGCATACTGCCGCTGGCACCCCACAACCACACACCCAGCGGGATCAGAAGAAACTGCACCGCTTTTTCGTTGAACGCATTTTGTGCTTGCACAGCTACAAGCGTCCAAAAGCTCCTCCACTCTCTGGGGGTAGGCTCTTTAAGATATCGCGCCGATTCGTCCTCCATAAGTGCGTCTGTCCATTATCGCATACCAGCTCCAATTATCAAGCCCAAAAACTAGGGCAAACGCATTGGAAAATGCGTTTGCCTATGTACGATGTGCGATGTACGATGTACGATTTATTAATAATGTGCGCGTTGTGCAATTTTTTTCGGATCATGAACGTATGCAGAGATTCCTCTGGATCCATCATCATGATGACTGCTGTTGTCACGATTTTTGATACGTATAAAAAGCGATATCAGTCAATAAGAGACTTCTCCATTGATGAACTCCTCTCAAATGCGTTTGCCCTGAAGGGCAGTCATGCGGGCTGGACAAGCGGACTTGCAACCGCCGTCAGTTTTCGCCACTTCGGGGCAGCGCATTCGCGCTGTCCATCCTCCCCCGTGCAACACTCGCACACTTTGCAAATCGTCCATCGTTCATCGTAAATCGTACATAAGCGCCGCCAAGCGCCACCGCCCCTTTGTAACTGCGTCCGATCACGGCTTTACGAATACGCGTCCGCATTTGCTTTGCAGTTGCCTCAAGCTTGCCTCACGACTGTTGCTTCGGAGTCGCCCCACGACTCCTCACCCCTACGGGGCAGCCCTGCGGCCTGGCCAAACTGACTTACAGCCGTCGTCAGTTTTCACCCCTACGGGGCAGCCCTGCGGCCTGGCCAAACGGCCTTACACCGTCGGCGGTTTTACCCCTGCGGGGCAAAAGCTGTGCTTTTGGCCGAACTGCCTTACGCCGTCGGCAGTTTTCACCCTCTGGGCAGCGCATTTGCACTGTCCATACGCACTTACAGCCGTCGTGCGTGTTGTAAATCGTAAATGTAGTATGTTTCTGGGGTCAGATATGCATCTGTTCCGTTTTTAATCTTTTGCCCTTTTTTCTGACTTTTCCAACAGTTACTTAATGAGTTAAGCTTAGATATCTCTTTTTGAAAGAGATGCTCAGCATCTTTTTAATTATCGATTAACAATAAGTCTATTATAATTTAAAATTAAGACAGATCGACAAAGACTGCCGTTCGCTTTTATGACATGATGGAAAGCTAAAATCCTACTTTTAAGGATTTTCATATTTTTGGGCTGGACATCTCTTTCAAAAAGAGATACACTCCCCGCCAGCAGTTTTCACCCCATGACGGAAGAGAGCCGACCAGGAAATAATATCCCCTATATTATCGTGCAGGCGGGCGGGCGAGGCTCGCGGTTGGAGACGCTCACCACGAACAAGCCGAAAGCTCTGGTGCCCGTGGATAATCGTCCGATGATCTTTCATCTCTTCGAGCGCTATCCCAAGGCCAAGTTCCTCATCATCGCGGACTACCAGAAGGACACCTTCAAGCGGTATCTGGCGGCGTTCTGTGAGGCCGATTACGAAGTGATTGATGCCACACACAAGGGCACCTGTTCGGGCATTGCCGAGGCTCTGCAACGCATCCCGTCCGGAGCTCCCTTCATGCTCATCTGGTGCGACCTCACCCTCTCGGATGTCACGGGGATGCCGGAGACCGTGGAGAACAACTACCTGGGCATCTCCAAGGATTTCCCGTGCCGCTGGTCGTACCGTGACGGTCAGTTCATCGAAGAAGCCTCTGCGGAGAACGGTGTGGCGGGTATGTTCATTTTCCGCGACAAGGAACAGATAGCCGACGTCCCGCAGGAGGGAGAATTTGTACGCTACCTGGCAGGGAAGGAGATTTCTTTCCGTCGGCTGGACATGTATGGCGGGCTGGAGGTGGGCACCATGCTCTCCTACTTCCAGAACGAGCTGAACCGACCGAAATGCCGTCCGTTCAACAAGGTGGACTTTAAGGGCGACGTGGTCATCAAGTACCCCATCAACGAGCAGGGTGAGAAACTCGCCGTGAATGAAGGCAACTGGTACCGCAAAGCCAAGGAACTGGGCTATGAGAACATCCCGCAGATCTACGGCTACACCCCGCTGGTGATGGAGAAGGTGCGCGGCAAGAACGTGTATGAATACGCCTTCCTGACGCGCGGGTTCAAGCGGGCTCTGTTGGTGAAAATTGTGGATGCCCTCAAGCAGCTGCATGCCCTCGCCCCCGCCATCCCGGCGAATCAGGCGGATTGCGAGAACAACTACATCACCAAAACCTTCGACCGCCTCGCCAAGGTGCAGCAACTCGTCCCCTTTGCGCAGGATGAATGGGTCACCATCAACGGCAAGCGTTGCCGCAACATCTACGCCATCAAAGACGAGGTCGTGGAGCAGATGCGCCGTATGTTCCCGAGCGAGTTCCACTTCATCCACGGCGACTGCACCTTCCACAACATGCTGCTGGAAACGGAGGGGGTGCGACCGGTGCTCATCGACCCGCGCGGCTATTTCGGCAAGACGGCGCTGTACGGCGACGCAGACTACGATTGGGCAAAGCTCTACTACAGCGTGGTGGGAGACTACGACCAGTTCAACCGCAAGAATTTCTCTCTGGAGATCCGTGAGAAGGACGTAGAGCTGGAAATCGTCTCCAATGGATGGAGCGCACTGGAGGAGGACTTCTTTGAGCTGTGCGGGGCAGATCGCCGCAAGATCAAGCTGCTGCACGCGATTATCTGGCTGAGTCTCACCACCTACGCCTGGGAGGACTACGACGCCATCTGCGGCGCCTTCTACAAAGGGCTTCTGGAACTGCAAACCTACCTCGACGAACAGCGCGCATGACTCCTGCCTCTCTCACGCTCTCGTCCTTGCCGCACACTTGGATTCTGGATGTGGACGGCACACTCTGCGTGCACAACGGACACCTCCATGGCGGAGATGAACTGCTGCCGGGGGTGAAGGAGTTTTTTGCGCAGCTGCCGGAGGAAGACGTGGTGGTGCTGCTCACGAGCCGCAAGGAGGAGCACAGGGCAGCGTTGGAAGATTTTTTGCATCGAGAAGGAATCCGCTATAATTGGCTCATCTGCGGGGCGCCCGTGGGAGAGCGTATCCTCATCAACGACGACAAGCCCAGTGGTTTGTGCATGGCGTATGCGGTGAGGCAACGGCGCGACAGAACGTGGGATATTCATTGGAGCATTGATGAGGAGGTGTGATGATGCAACGAGAAGTCCACTTATTTGGTTTGCCCATCATCCGGGTGAAGAAAACGGAATTGTGCGAGAAGCGCTATTTCCTGGGCATTCAATACAAAGTGAAGAAGTACGCACAGCGGTACGACAGCTTTGCAGAGGCCTTTGCCGCCAATGTGCGCGGCGTGCACGACCGCCGCATCAGGGTGATCGTCAACAACACGGGCGAGGCGGTCACGTACGCGCGCACCCACGCCCTCTGGTACAAACCCGATGAACTCGTCTTCGGCAGCCGTCCTCAGCATGCCGACATCTTTCGCATGTTTGCCCCGCAGATTCCGGTCTTCTACTGCGGCAATGCAGCGGAACTCAATGAATCCCAAAGCATCGACGGAAATCACGTTGACCCCCTCCTCACAGGTCCTCAACTCATCGCGCTGAATAATCAGGGGAGACCTTTCCTGCAATCGTGGGCAGAGTACATGCAGGTTGATGTGTCGCCTCTCTCATACTCCCGCGCTGTTATCACTCCGGAAGTTGAACGCAGCGCTCTCATCAAAGCGCAGGCCCTGCGGCTCAATCTGGACAATTTCGTTTTTCTTTCGCCTGTCGCCCGTTCCTGCGAGGCTCTGCCGACCGCTTTTTGGGATGAGATTGAAACTTCTCTGCGAGCCAAAGGTCACGATGTGTTCTACAACTCCACGCTGTTCTCCATTCCGGAAGCCTACGCTCTCGCCTCACGTGCCAAGGCGATCATCGCTCTGCGCAGTGGTCTGTGCGATGTCCTTTGCGACCTTCCCGTTCCCCAGTTCATTATTTACTCCCACAACAAATTTCACGGCGATCTCCAACCCATGTACAGCTTCGAGCATTTTCCATGGGCTCACTCATCATCCATTTTCGAATATAACGCTTTGAAACAAGACATTCTTACTATTTCCGACTCGATCATTTCTCATCTATAAGACTTTATGTGGCCATTCAAAAAAGTTGAGATCAACACGCGCGACCGCAGAGAACGTGAAATCAGTCTCTTAGGGATAACCGTTATTCAATATGGACATATAGAAACAAACGGTGTTCAAGAAACATATTTCGAAATTTTCCCTAAGTCATTTGAACATAATTTCCTTGATAGAATCATCCAGAAGATCGGAGAAGAGCATGACTTTGTATGCATAATTAGAGCTAATGGGAATGGAGAAGCATATCTTGCCTGCCTCCTCTGGGATGAATTGCTACGAAAATACAAAGCCCAAAAACCTTGTATTGTCTTTCACAGAAAGATATTGGGGAACGTAATACGGGTTTTCAACACGGAGGTGCCTCTTTATTTCACAGAAGATATTCCGTACTCAAATTATAACTTATATTTGACTCATAACCACATTAAATACAATGGAATTAACTTCTGTATACTACAATCTACTTTGAAGGATGCAAGCGCCTTGGCTGGGCTATACCTTAACGGCTATGGTACTCCATATCCAGATTATGTTAGGATTATACATGGTTGTTCAAATTGGGGGAAAATTTCCCCTCATTTCATAGCAAAGGATCGTTCGGTTACTGAACTCGTTGGTAATTTGGATCTGAATAATTTTGTATTTATAATTGCTGAGGCAAATGCTGTAAACCCCCTACCAAAAGAATTTTGGAAACAGCTATGTGAGCGATTGAAAAATAGAGGAATTGACGTGTTTGTGAACACCAAAACAGGGGTGAGTGAGTATGGAAAGTCTGCTTTCATAAGTATAAGTCAAGCTATGTGGTTGGCTTCTATGAGCAGGGGAATTATCGGTCTTCGCTCTGGTTTCTCAGAACTTGTTAGTACATCCCCTATGCAAAAGCACATTATTTACACGAAATTTATGTGGGAACCCATTACCCCGCAGAATATGTTAAGAGCATATTCGCTTTCTTACTATCCACAAGTCGACACGAGTACTCTCCATGAGTATGAGTGGGAGGACAATGTAAATGAAATCCTTCAACAAATAGATAATGAGCTATAGAAATTATAAATGTGGGACGTGTGATTATGAAGCTGTACAGTGAACAGGAGAGAAAAGATCAAAAAGTTGTAACAGTTTGTGGTATAAAGGTCTACCAGAAGGAAGACTGTGGAGAGGGAGCTGCTACCGTGACAAGAATTTACCTCGGTGGTCTCGTGCGCACAGTTATTGAGAACGCTGAGCTAAAAAAGATATATGTCCTGGGAGTAAAAGTCAGAGAGAGCATATTGCCGATTCAGCACAGCAAAATTAATGCAATATTGAGGAGGATTAATGATGTTTACTTCAATATGCAAGTGTTGGTACAAATTCCTGTGATTCACAGATATTTTACACAATATAGGAATTGTAATGCAGGCAAAGATATTATATTCATCGCTGGAGGACCAACTGCACTTTACTTTAACAATCAAAAGTGTGGAGGAATAAAGTGTGGTGTTAATGGGATTATTTCAATTGTCGACGACCTTAACTACCTCTTCATTGAAGATACATTTTTGCACGATAAAAATCTTAATAAAGAAATCGATCAATACCAAGGAAATAACTGTCAGAAATTTTACGGAATATTGCCCTCCAGAAGAGTGCAGTTTTTAAATAGACGCGTTCACAATACCGATCGAATATCACCTATTCACATAAAAAATGGGGAGGCAAATGTCTTTCTTTTAGAAGATGTTGTGAATGGAAAATGGGCAATTGATTTGGAAGTAGAGGCCTTTGGCGATTTTTGTGGAGCAGCATTGAGCGCATTGCAGTTTCTTCTGTATACACATCCCAAAAGAATCTACCTAGTAGGCAATGATTGTACAAACCAAAAGTTAGCGTATCACTCTGATAGACCACACAATGGTAATCATGCTCCCAAGATTAGGGGATACAAAATAATGAAGCAAGTTGTTGAAAGTATCTATCCAGACGTAGAAATTATTTCAGTGAATCCTGTAGGGTTGAAAGGAATTTTCAAAGATGTATATACGCAGTCGTATTTAAAGGAGCATCCTGAAATAGATGGGAACAAACATGAGATTATTCAGGAAGAAAAAATCATGTGATCAATACCAAAGAATCCATGAGAAGAAAGAGGGAATTTATAATTGGGGGGAACAGTATGAAACGATAGGCATCGGAGAAAATGGATAGGAATGACATAAAGTTACTAGATTGTACCCTCAGAGATGGCGGGTATATCAACGGATGGAAATGGGGGAAGAATACGGCAAAGGACATAATCCATAACCTCACAAAAGCTCGAATCGATATCGTAGAGGTAGGTTTTTTGAGAGATATCGACTGTTATAACCCCGATATATCCGTTGGAAGTCGCATTGAGGAACTCAATGAATTATTGCCTTTTGACAGGACGGGAACATCGTATTCAGCCATGGCGATGTGTTCAAATTATTCGAGCAGCAAATTGTCACCTTACAATGGAAGCGGAATAGAGATTATCCGCACAACGATGCACGATTATGATGTCAAGGAGGGGTTAGATTTTGCGGGCGAAATAAAAAAGAAGGGCTATAAGGTGAGCATCAATCCCATCAATATAATGGGTTATAAGGATGAGCAAATTATGTGGATAATAGAAAAAGTCAATGAAGTGCATCCTTGGCAGTTTTCTATCGTGGACACCTTTGGGAGCATGAAACGTCGCGATCTGGATAGAATTGTGAGTATCGTCGATCAAAATTTGGAGCAAAATATTCGTTTGGCAATCCACTTGCACGAAAATATGTCTCTTAGTTTTTGTCTAGCTCAGATTTTTCTGGATAAAGATCTGAAGCGTCCCATCACAATAGATGGCAGTTTACTCGGGATGGGAAGAAATCCGGGGAATTTACCCCTCGAAATTATCGCTGATTACTGCAATGAATACTGCGGAAAAAATTACGAACTAGATTACCTCCTTGATGCCATTTATGAGCACATTGAACCTCTCAAAGGGAAAACGGAATGGGGATACTCAGTTGAATATTTCCTGTCAGGAAAATACAATTTACACAGGAATTACGCAGAACACTTCTTGAAAAAGGGCGATTTGTCTAGTAAGGACGTCAATCATATCCTGGCTCGTATAGATGACAGCAGAAAGACAAAATTTGATGCGGCGTACGCCGATGAGGTTTATCGAGACTACAAAAACAATCGTATAGATGATTCAAAAACAATTGAATACCTGAAAGGGGAAGTAAGTCGAAGAAAGGTATTGATTTTAGCGCCGGGGCATAGTCTGAAGAAGCATCAGGATGAAGTAGAAGAATACCTTGCTGAAAATGATCCCATCGTCATAAGTGTCAATTTCCTTCCGGATGTTTTTCCCGTGGATTTTGCTTTCTTTAGCAATCCGAGGCGTTTGGAGCAATACTCAGGGCAGCACCACCGAACGCAGATCATCACGACCTCCAATATCCTACACGCTGACAATGAACTCCGCTTAAATTACAATGACCCGAATAGGGGAGAAGGCACTGAAGAAAACGGTTTTATACTTCTCTTAAATCTTCTCCAAAAATTGAATGTACAAGAGGTGGCTGCAGCGGGTGCTGATGGATACACAGATGAGGAGAATTATTGTGATGATCGGCTTCATTCGCTCCGAAAACACTCGCACTCCTTCAATCAAATGGTCGCGCGACATATAAAAGGAATGAATTGCGCGGTTACCTTCATAACTCCGTCATTGTATGATTTAGAATTTGAAAAATGAACAAGCTTGAACAACTCAAACATTTTGTCATTGATGTAGATGGAACAATGACTGATGGAGGGATATACTTTGACGAGGAGGGAAGAGAGAGTAAAAAATTTTGCACACGTGATGCAGCAGCTTTTTTTGTAGCACACTACCTTGGAATCGAAATTATTGTAATCACGGGTAGGGAATCATTAGCAGCAAAGAAACGCCTTACTGAGCTGAAGGTGGATCATTTATTTCAAGCTGTGAGAGACAAGAAGCAGTTTTTAGAAAAATTCATGGACGATCACAAGATATCTCAAGAAGAACTGGGATACATTGGGGATGATTTAAATGATTTGTCGGCTATGGGATTAGCTTCATTTGTGGGATGTCCAAAAGATAGTTGCAAAGAAGTGAAGAATATGGCGCATTATGTCAGCCCGGTCTGTGGTGGAGATGGAGCCGTGCGAGACATTGTTGAGTACGTCTTATCTCAGAGAGGAGAATGGGCGTCAGCTATCAAGAAAGTCTACAATACAGGAATATAGTATGTTTGAAGAAATTAAAGAAAGGGTGTGCCTCGCAAATAAGAATCTTCCTCAACTGGGTCTTGTATGTTGGACATGGGGAAATGTAAGTGAGGTCACGCCGGATAGGCACTATTTGGTTATTAAGCCTTCAGGTGTTGAATACGATGACATGAGCCCGACCGATATGGTTGTCGTAAGAATGTCCGATGGCGCGGTGGTGGAAGGAAATTTGAGGGCGTCCACGGATACACCAACCCATATTGAGTTATACAAAAAATTCCCACAGGTTGGAGGAATCACACATACTCATTCAATCAATGCGACTGCTTTTGCCCAAGCGAATGTGAGTGTGCCGGCTTTAGGTACGACTCACGCGGATTATTTCCATGGTGCCATCCCGTGTACGCGTGGACTACGACCTGACGAAGTCAATGATGGATACGAATTCCACACGGGGCAAGTGATTGTCGAGACCTTCCGCGAACATAAAATCTCTCCCGACGAGATTCCCGGTGTTCTCGTTGCAAATCATGGGGTATTTGCATGGGGAAAAGACGCGTTGGAGTCTGTGTATCACGCTTCGGCATTGGAAATTGTAGCTGAAACAGCTCTCAAAACATTGTTTTTGAACAAGCAATCTCGATTGTCACAATTCATTCTGGATAAACATTACTCCAGGAAACACGGAAAGGGCGCATACTATGGACAGGGGAAAAAATAGGGTGGTCGGAATTATACCGGCAAGATACCAATCAAGCAGATTTCCGGGGAAACCATTAGCCGATATCTGCGGAAAGCCTATGATATGGTGGGTATGTCAGCAGGTAAGAAAGGTTCAAGCTATAGAGAGAGTTTATGTAGCCACAGACGATGAAAGAATTCGAACCGTCTGTCAGCAGTTTGGTATAGATGTTGTGATGACTTCTCCGCATCATCCAACAGCTTTTTCACGTGTTTGCGAGCTTTCAAAGGAAGTTGACGCGGACTTTTACATCGTCATTAACGGTGATGAGCCCCTGATCAATCCTGAACACATAGCACGTGTTATTCCCACTGACACCGATCGGCCCAATGAAAAAATTGCAATCAACACGATTGCTCCGATGCATAGTCCGGCGGAGGTCAATGATAGTTCCAACATAAAGGTTGTTTTCGACAAAAATCAACGAGCGTTGTATATGTCAAGAACGCCCATCCCTTACCCCAACAAGCGAATAGATTTTTGCTACTGGAAACATGTGGGCATAACATGTCTGTCAAAAGCAATGGTGGAGGCGTATTCGAAAATGCCTAAGGGAGAATTTGAGAGCATCGAAGGTATTGATCATTTGAGAATCATTGATGCCGGCGAAACAATGCGTTTCGTTAAAATAGAGCAAGGAGAAACCTTGTCCGTCGATACCCCCATGGATATAGAGAAAGTGCGGAAGATTATTGAAAAACATTCGCAAACGTAAATCCAAAGGAGCAGTATCCCCTTACTCATAAACAGTATGTATATATGAAAAAAATAACTCTTGCTGTTATCCTGACTTTGTTTGCCAACATCCTATGTCTACCGTTGTGGACGGACTGTGATTACGTCGGGTTTGTGCGCACTCTTTTCAACAAGGAGTCGAGACTTGATCTTTTGTACCATGGTAAGATCACTGGAGCTGAACCTTTTCATTGTTCATCAATTCCCAAACCTTCCTATGCTACATGGCAGTACGAGCCAGGGGGTAACATTCATCGAAAAAATTTAATCTTGAGAACGCGCGGGAAATGGCAAAAAATTTCTCTTCAGCTCAAGGCATTACGGAATGGAAAAATTACCATGATTTTTGGAGGTCCAGCTAAGCGTGATGACTATGGACATTTCTATGCTGTACTGACAGATTGGAGGAACTGCAAAATTAATGGTAAGGACGTCTTTAGCGAAACTAAATTTCTCTCCTATCAAAAAAGTTTCTCCAAACAAATTCCCGTACAAAAGGATGAGATTCTCCACATAGAAATGGAGTTCCGTAGGCATCATTTTACGATTAATGATTTTACATTCCTGAAGCGTGGGACCCTTTGGTATCTACTCACTGGAAATGTCCTGTTTTTCTTCTTGAGTTGTCGCTTGCTTTCCCTCTTCAACAAATGTTGTGGGATAATTCGTCTTAGTGATGCATTGCTTGTAGTCACGTTCTCTTCCCTAATATTTATTCCCATGATAGGAATATCGGATGGAGTGAAATCTGTGCGTGAAAACAGAATGCTTGCCGTCAGACCAAAGTTAAATGAGATTTTGAAAGGAAAGGTGAATACGGGGGGGGGGTATGAAAAATGGTTTAATGATCATTTGGGAGGGCGTACAGTTCTGATTAAATTACACGATGTCATTCGAAATATGTTATCACGCATTGTCAGAGCTCGTAGAGCCGTCTATTTCAAAGAGGAAGGATGGACGTTCCGCACACCTTTTGTACCCAAATTGGATTGCAAACCAACCTTTTTGCAATCCATTGTACGCAATCTGGTTCAACTGAATCAATTCTGTCAGCAGAATAAAATCAGGCTTTACGTTCTCGAGGTCCCTAAAAAGGAAGTTATTTATAAAGAATTTCTCAGGAAGAGATATGGATTTGATGAAAAGGAATTTATAAAAATTTCACGAGCCCAAGAAACCATCTGTAGAGAAACGAAAAAACATAATATTCCTTACATCTATCTATATGAAGCACTTCGAGACGCAGCTAAGCAGGATTTTGTATTTTTCAAATGTTCTCATCATTGGACAGATTGGGGGGCCTTTATCGGTTATTGTGAACTGATGAAAGAGATACGCAAAGATTTTCTGGATATGCCGCTTGTTTCCATAAGTGACTATCGAAAGTCTCAAAATTGGTTACAACGAGACAACTATATGAGATGCTATATTCCCATGCCATACCTGTATAAAGATTTCAATGCTAGGGATACGGATAATCGTTCAAATCGGACCTTTTATAATTACTATGACCACAAGGATGGTGACACGATAACAGTAACAGTCGGAAAATTCACTAAGGATTTCACTTATCCAGAAGGGAAGCACAAGATTATGCTTATAGGAACATCTCAAAATGACATGCTTCTCGACATTCTTGCGTACTCAGCAGCTCAAACTAAATATATTCGGTTGAATATGAGTCAGGTAAAATCCGCGGATGAGTTTAAGATTCTCAAGTTATACAAGAAAGATATCCTTGCCTTTAAGCCGGATATTCTTATCTTATCCATTCACACTAATGACCTACCTAAGCTTCGTGACATCTCTTCAACTAAATAAGTCATGTTATTCTCGTCCACAATTTTTCCCATCTCTCGCTTCACTATACGATTCTGTGCTTATAATTTACTCTAATATCCAATACTACTTGCAACCACTGATTAGATAGTATGACGTCTACGAAAGAAAGTACAAAAGGTCTAGATACCTCCACACAAGATAACGAAGTGTCGTGGAGGGAAAAATTCAAGAACGGACTAAAACAAGGCGAGGTCAAATGGGCTATTGGAGCTGTAGTGACCCTATTATGGCTGAGAGCTCTTCTTCTATGGATCACTGGTTTGAATGATTTTGATATCATCTATGGGTATGTCGTTCTAAGCCTACTCATCATCTATCTTCTTGCTTTCCTAGCATGCGTGACTTCTCTTTTTGAGAGTTGTTCATTTTTCATAGCATACGTTATTTTTGCTGCTACTATATTTTTAACGATCAGTAACCAGGCCATGAGTTCGGTGATTTTGGCAGTGGTAACAGCACCAGCGATGCTCCTTTTAAGGAAAGTATTTAGTGAACGTAATTTTGGGCGGAAGGTTTTGGGAAATCTCCTTCTTTCGAGTTCTATTATCTTTGTACTGTGGCAGATCTTCATGCCCGACAGTGACGAAAAGGCTTTGAACATTAAAGGATTGGCTCATGTATTTGAAGTTTATTATCGCAATTTTACAAACATTGTTTGTTTGAAATGCGATATATTTTCCAATCAGTCTCCTCTCCTTGAATTGGGAAACCGAGTCGTATTTGTTATCGCCTTGGGGGTATTTATTTACACAGCTCTTATTTGTACGGCAATCAAATCTTTCCTTCGGTGGGTGTTATACTTTATAGCGGGCTTTGGGGCTCTTTTCACCGGAGTTTCTTACTTCCATGATTCTAGCATTACAATTCAGATTGCGAGTTTCTGTCTATTTCTTGTTATTTTCTGTTCCATTCTCCCATTCATAGCAGACGATATAGAGAAAGAATATCCCGAAGTTTCAGAGCAGCTTGGACGGACACGAGCCTACAATCGATTTCACGCATGGATCAGACGCTCCCTAAAAGAGGGAGGAGGAAAGGCTGCCCTTCTGTTGGGGGGATGGGGAGTAGGAAAAACTCACTGTCTTAAATATTTATCACATAGACTGAGTTTGAAGCAACCTTATAATGACGGGGGAATTAAAGGCAGATATGATAAACGACAATATGATGATGATTTTGACAAAGACAATGCTTTCATGGGCAAGGTAAAGATATGTATGGTGAATCTATGGGAGTATTCATCCAGAGAAGAGGCTTGGAATGCGATCGTACAAGCTTTAGGGAGGACTATACTTGGGCGATACAGTTTCTTAAATTCCATTACTCTTAATAAGTATTTACCGCGCATTATGCGCTCTTTACCAGGTGGAAATATTTTTAGCAATTTATATGAGTTATTTTTTGGGGGCGACAGCGACAGAGACGAAGCACTTTGTGAGCAGCTTTCTGATGATATTGGATGCAACGAAAGGATTGTGTTGATTTTAGACGACATTGAACGAACGGATTTTCAAATTATCAAGGCTTTGCCTCCATTAATAGAGAAATTGCATAAAATTAAAAAATTAATGGTTATATGCTCTTTAGCTAAAGATGAATTGGCGAAGGTGCATAAGAAAGAACTAAATGCAGAAGATTCAGAGGAGCTAGCATTGGAAACCTTAACGGGATATCTAACTAAGATTTTTGGTTATACTTTTTCATTGCCCAATTTATCAATGTATAAAAGGAATACTTACATTGATGAGAGGCTAAGAAAATATAGTGACTGCAAGTTAACTTGTCGATATTTGAAACAAAGCGGGTTAAATTTTGATACACCACGTCAAATAGAACGAGCAATAGATGAGTTGGGAGAATTGGAGCGACAGTTCTTTTATGACGTTGATAGTGAGAAACTATCAAACGAGGAAATAATTTCCTATCAGGTTGCACACCATAATGTATTATACACGTACTACTCACATACCGCATTTCTAGTCGAAATAATAAAAAATTTTTATCCTCAACTTCTTCTCGTTGCACTGAATGATCCTGATGGTCCTGTAAGGTATGCACGGAAAATGGATGAAACTGTGAAGTTGTATAGAAAAACTGGTCGGAAAGGGGCAAAGAATCACGAGGGAGAGGAAGAGGAGTTCGAAGAGAATCAATATATATACAATCTTGTACAAACCGACCGTTTTGTAGCAGACCTTATAAAAGCATTGGGAGATTGTAAAGAGGAAAATGTACAACGAGCCGTGGAGGGGGAGTACAGGCGACGCATTGTTTTAACAACCCATGAATGCGAGAAGCTTTATGAAGTCCTTAAAGACCGAGAGCAATTTTCGTTAGAGCATGCTTTTAAAGAATTTTTTGGAGGAGAAGAATCTATTCCTGAAGACATTGATGCGTCCGGATTGGAGTTTTTTGAGTATGTTATGAGACGGGCCACCGATGCGGGGACAGATTATGCAAAAATGCTCTTGGAGCTCATACCGCAAGGATGTTTTCAACATGATGCCAAGGATGAGAACGTAGTTTTCTCTTGGTCTACGGATCACTTCTTCCATTTGCTGTATTTATGTACAGAAAAAGTACCTAAGGATAAGCCTCTTGACGAACGTTTAAAAAATGTGGTCATGCAAATGTTTGATCGGGCATCTATCTTGACGAAATATTCAATTTTACATAAGTTTTTCCATGAAAATGATAAACTACTTCAACTTAAAGACGAGATCGAAGATAGGCTTTATTATAAATCTATATCTGTGGATAAAGTAAACGGGATTATAGAGGAATTGTTCAAATGTTACGTAAAGAGGTATATTCAAGGTGTTCTAGAATCTGAAATATCTATAAAAGTAATACGTGATAATTTATTCGGTATAAGTAATTTCTTTATGTTTTTGGCTGAAAGGGGTAATTATACGAATATTCCACCGGACGAATTTATCATTACTAATACAGAGGGTATTAGTAATTCTATAGATGTTTTAACCTTGCCTTGTGTTTGTCAAGATCATTCTGTGGAGCCAAAAATAATGATGTCCTCAGAGCGTATGGTTGATTTAATTTTGCCTATATTGCAACGAGGATTTGACATCTATGGTGTGAATGCTGTGACACCTGCCCAAATTGATAGATGGATTGAAAAATGTGAGACTTCTATTGAATATTGGAGCAATGGTCAAACAGAATTGAATAAGCTGCGCAACTACACGGTAGGTGCAGAAAAAGTGAAGAAATTCTTGGAGGACTTGAAGGCAAAGAAGGAATCACACGAGGAAAATGAGACGGAGAAAACTTCTGAGTAAAACATGGAAAGAATGTTTAAAGGATGAATGTGAACCTGAAAAAGAATGAGGTGAAGGAAGCGGCAACGATGCTTAGCAAACGTCGAGACGAATCACGGAAGAGCTTGCGCAAAGCTCCTTTTGCGGAGACGCCAACAGCTCCACTCCGTGTGAAGAGACAAGCACGCAATTCTGGTATCTATAACAATTTAACTAAATAAGCCATGTTATTTTCATCAACCGTGTTCCTGTTTTTATTCCTGCCGATTGTGTGCGCCCTGTACCTTTTGGTGAGGAGGGAGCTGAAGGACTATGTCCTGCTGCTGGCAAGCATCTTCTTCTACGCCTGGGGCGAGCCTCGGTACGTGGCGGTGATGCTGCTCACCATCATCATCAACTACGTCGGCGCCATTCTGATTTCAAAATACAAGTGTAAGAAGTTACTGCTTCTTCTCACCATCCTGGGCGATCTGAGCTTCTTGTTCTACTTCAAGTACTTCAACTTCTTCGTTGAAAATATCAACGAGCTTTTCGGCGGGCATATCGACTTCATCAAGGTCATCATGCCCATCGGCATCTCCTTCTACACCTTCCAGGCCATCAGCTACGTCGTGGACGTCTATCGCGAGGAAGTTGAGCCGCAGAAGAACATTTACAAGCTCGCGCTCTACATCACCCTTTTCCCGCAGTTGGTGGCAGGACCTATCGTCAAGTACCATGACGTCGCTGACCAAATCGAGCACAGAACCGTGGACTTCGAGAAAGTCGCCTACGGCGTGAAACGCTTCATCGTGGGACTCGCCAAGAAAGTTCTCATTGCCAACACGCTGGGAGCCGTAGCCGACAAGGTGTTTACGCAACCGATCGACCAACTGGACTGCATGACCACCTGGCTGGGAGCGATCTGTTACACCTTCCAGATCTACTACGACTTCAGCGGGTACTCCGACATGGCGATCGGTCTCGGCTCCATCTTTGGATTCAAATTCCTGGAAAACTTTAACTACCCGTACATCTCGCGCAGTATCACCGAGTACTGGAGACGCTGGCACATATCACTGGGGAGCTGGTTCCGCGACTACATGTTCATGCCGATCATGTTCCTGCCGCTCGCACGCAATACGGCTATCTCGCGAAGCTACCGTTGGGTGATGAAAAAGGTAGGAAGTAAAGTAGCTAATGCCATCATGACCTTCATTGCGCTCCTCATCGTCTGGTTCTCGACCGGCTTCTGGCACGGTGCCGGGTGGACCTTCATCGTGTGGGGGCTTTATAACGGCTTCTTCATCTTCATTGAGACCCTGACCGGATGGAACCGAGACCGAAAGAGCATCGGAGGCAAAGCGCTGCAGCATTTTTATGCCATGCTCGTGATTATCCTGGGACTCGTCATCTTCCGGTCGGACACCATGAATTACGCTTGGCATTACCTTTTGACCATGTTCGGTGCAGAGAGAGGAGAAACGATGTACCACCTCATCTACTACGTGGACCGCATCGAAATCATCGCGCTCACCGTGGGCATCGTTTGTTCGGCGCCGCTGTGCAGCAAGATGCTTGAGGTAGAGGGACGGAGCCAGCTACGGATAGCGGCGGTGAACCTCTGGCTGCTGGCGCTCTTCATCCTGTCGGCGGCCTCTATCGCCGCATCCACCTACAACCCCTTCATCTACTTCAGATTCTGATAGTACGTATGAACAACCGGGGGCATCCTCAATCACTTACCAAATCCAATTAACCACACCAACACCATTATGAACAAAGAAAAGATACAGCAAATCATCATGGACATCCTTCGGGATTACTGTG
>CANQSS010000019.1 GCA_947626545.1 uncultured Akkermansia sp.
GATTTGCCCAAAAATCGCCAACTCCTGCTATCATCATGCTTCCCGCCCATGAGATACATTTTCTTGGGACGGATGTGCATGCGCATCCCTGCTGTGAATGCGGCCTTGACAATATATCAGGCTGTGCTATCCTATTCGAGAAATGAATGGTATACGCATTGGCTTGGTATTTTTGGCGCTTGCCATGGGAATGACTATGGCGGCTGAGCAAGTTGAGAGGCCCAATATTTTATTCATCATCACGGATGATCACGCCGTGCAGGCGCTCGGCACAAACGACAAGGATTCCCCGGTGCCCCTGCCCGGCTTCCGTCGTTTGGCTCAAGAAGGGATGGTCTTTGACCGGGCTTACTGCGCAAATTCCCTATGCGGACCGGCGCGCGCCAGTATGCTGACCGGACGTCACTCCCACAACAATGGGTTTATGTTCAATATGCGGTACGACAAACCGATGACGCCTTTTGATGGCAGTCAGCCGACGTACCCGAAAATGCTGCAGGCGGCGGGATACCAGACCGGGCTGGTGGGCAAGTGGCACCTCTTTTCTCGCCCTACGGGTTTTGATACCTGGCAGGTTTTCCCGGCGCAGGGCGATTACTGGGATCCGGAGTTCCTGACTGATACCCCCAGTGGAAAAGGTTTCTTGAGCTATCGCGCACGCGGTTATGTAACTGACCTGCTTACTTCAAAAGCCATCGATTGGCTGGAACACCGGGACAAGACGCGACCCTTTGCGCTTGTGCTGGGGCATAAAGCTCCGCATCGCAACTGGCTGCCTGCTCCCCGGCACCTCAAAAAAATCAAGGAGTATGTTGCAAAGCTCACGCCGCCTCCTACCTTGCAGGATGACTGGAAAGACCGCCCAGCTTACATGAGTCTGACGCGCCAAAGTGTGAGCCGCGACCTGTGCAACTGGAACGACTCCCATTTGCAGGCTGATCTTATTCCTTTCGATGTCATGAAGGAAATTGTGCCTAAGAATGCACTCAGAAAAATGGTGGACAGCGGGAAATTCAACGGACAAATACCACCAGACTTCGATTGGAAACAGCATACGCCCAAGTACGCCCCGCAAACAAACTACAGCGATGGCTTGGCGAACGTGGAGAAAGGAGTGTTGCCCATCTACCGCGACTACTACGCCACGAGGACACGCGAGTTTGTGGAAGAAATGCGGGCAGGAAAGATTAAATCCATGGCAGACATCACCGAACGGCGCTGGCGCTGGTATATGGAGGACTATTTAGGTACCCTGCTGGCTGTTGATGAATCGATCTCCACCATCCTGGACTACCTGGACAAACACGGACTTTCGGAAAACACGCTGGTGATTTATGTGGGGGACCAAGGCTTCTATTTAGGCGAACACGGTCTCTACGACAAACGCTGGATCTTTGAGGAAAGCATGCGTATGCCGCTCATCATGCGGTGGAAAGGCAAGATACCTGCCGGAGTACGCAGCCACGCCACGGTGCAAAATATTGACTACGCCCCGACTATTGCTGAAGTAGCAGGAGCGGATACCCCCGAAAATAAGGCGACCTTTGATGGCGAATCGCTGGTGCCGCTCTTTGCAACAGGGGAGAATCCCAAGTTCGAGGGACGTGCTCTGTATTACGCTTTCTACGAAAACCCGGGTGAGCACAATGCCCCGCTTCATGATGGAGTGCGGACAGATCGTTATACTTTCGCTCATATTCTCTCCCTCACCCCGGAGGAGAAGAAGACTGGCACTCGTAAGGTGGAAGACGAATGGCTGCTCATCGACAACGAAAAAGATCCTCAACAGATGCACAACGTTGCCAATGACCCGGCTTACAAGGAGGTCTTCGAACAACTGAAAGCCGAGTACGAAAAGCTGCGCGCTACATACAAGGCAACCTTGTGAAGCGGGCTCTATGTGCATTTACGACGGAGGCAGACGGGGGTCTGCCTATGTACGGAGTACGATGTACGATGTACGATGTACGATTTAGGGAATTCGCGCGCCAAAGGCGCGGGCTATGCGAAGCTTTAGCGAAGGGGGTGGGTGAAATCATGGATGATTGTTGGTTAGAAAGGTTTCGAATTTTGCGAAGCTGTGTCCCCGGCTTTGCTACATCGTACATCGTACATCCAACATCGTACATAGGCAAACGCATTTTCCAATGCGTTTGCCTTGCGCGGGGTTAAAATTTGTACTGCGTCGGATCGATGTGGAGGCGACGGATTCGGTAGTTGAGCTTGCGCAATGTGGTATGTAGCTCACGCGCTGCAGCAGACATGTTGCCGCGCGTGCGCTTGAGCGCCGCCGTGATAAGCTCCGACTCGAAGGATGCGGTAAGCGCTTCCATAGGTGTGTCTCTTTCCGGCACAGCAGAGCGATTAGGCAGCATGGACTCCGTGCCTGTAGCAGCGGCAGTTTGCAAGGAGGCAGGCAAATCGATAGCATTTATCTCATTGCTATTCGACATGATGACCACGCGCTCAATCATATTCTCCAGCTCACGCACGTTGCCCGGCCAATGATAGCTCATAAGCATATCAATGGCGGGAGTGGAGAGACGCCGCACATCCTTGTGATGTAGCTTGTTGTACTTCGCAAGGAAAAAATCGGCCAGAGAAATAATATCCACCTTGCGGGAGCGCAGCGGCGGTACCACGATGGGCAGCACGGCGAGGCGATAGTACAAATCCTCGCGGAAAAGCCCCTCTGCCATCATGCGCTGTAAATCGCGAGATGTAGCAGCAATGATCCGAGCATGCGTGCGGATGGACTGCTGGGACCCCACACGCTCGAACACTTTCTCCTGGAGAACGCGCAATAGTTTCACCTGTGTCTGCACCGGCAAGTCGCCAATTTCGTCCAAGAAGAGGGTACCGGCAGAAGCCTCCTCAAAGCGCCCGATGCGCTGCTTGATGGCACCGGTAAAAGCTCCCTTTTCATGGCCAAAAAGCTCAGATTCGATGAGCCCCTCCGGCAAAGCAGCGCAGTTGACAGCCACAAAGGGACCGTCCCTCCGATCGGATGCATAGTGAATGGTTTGAGCAAGCAGTTCTTTACCCGTTCCGGACTCGCCCAGCAATAAAACCGTAGCTGTGGAGCGCGCCACCTTTGCCATCTCCAAATAGACGGCGCGCATGGCCGAAGAATGCCCCACAATATTTGCAAAACCGGCATTTTCACCCAATTCGAAGCGCATGCGGTCGTTTTCGCGCTCGCGCAACTGACGTTCAACCATCTGCTCGCGCACACTCGCCACGGCATCTGCCAAAATGTTGGCCACTATCTCCAACAAACGTGCCAATTTATCCAGCGTGCCTTGCGGCAGCACCGGGAAAGAAAGAGAAAGAGTTCCGATGACGGCTCCGCTTCGCTTAATGGCAACACAGAGGAAGGATTCGCTCTGCAGATCGTGAAGAACTCCCGTGCGGTTCAGAAAGGTATCGCTTGAAGCCGTGTCGCGCAGGACAGCAGACACGCCTGTTTGTCCCACGCGGCCAGTGATACCTTCCCCTAGGCGATATGTGCCGCGGGACTTCTCTTCATCCGATAGTCCATAAGATGCCTCAATTACCAAACGCTCATCCTGAAGTAAGCAGAGAGCGCCTTGCGGGAAACATAAATTCTGCCGCAGGACAAGCATGATCTGCTCCAGCAAATCGGCCACATCTCTCTGCCCCACCAGCACCTTGGATACCCCTGAGAGTACACGCAGTTCCAAGCTGTCGCCGGAGAGTTCATCAAGCGGTGAGTGGGAGTGAACTGTGGGCATAGGCTGCATCAAAAGAATTTGACGGGAAGAGATGTCCCCGTTTCTCCAAGAGTGAGGGATACACCGAGGCCCGTCTCATGCTCGCCGCCGTTGTTCCGCAGCATTACAGTGGTGCTAAGGTACCACGGACCAAACTTGCGTGTGAGGGAAAATTGCTGAATTGGGAGTCGGCGCCACTGCACGTCCCAGTTGACGCGAACTGCAGCGCTGTAGCGTTCATTAAGCCGCAGGTTTGCCTGAAAATAGGCGTAATTGGCATCATGCTGAATAGGGTGATTGCTGATATAGCGGTGACCAATCTGAGTTTCCAACCATGGAGTAGGGACAAAAGAAAGAGAGGTATTGTACTGATTGAACCCATCGCCGCCCCCCACTGTTGGAGTCTGCGTTTCCAGGCGTAGAGTGCACTGGCTGGTCACATTCAGAGCAATGAGCGAATAGAGGTTCGAGAAGCGGGATTCGGTGTTGGGATTATCAATGTTGTAATCCAGGAAGAGATTCCAGTCAAGCACCGTTCGGCTCTCTCCATCATAAACGGTACTTAAGGAATTGCGCATGCCAAGGCGCCACACCGTCCAATTCGCCCAACCATCAATGCCGGTAAACTCCATGAGATCCATGGGCATGGGACATACAGTGCTGTTGCCCAAGGTCGTCGACCAAGTATCCACTTGGGGCACGTAGGGGTTAGAGGAAGAGATGCTGCCGTGAGAAATCTCCGCATACGGATGAATCACGTGGTAGAGCCCGCTTATCCCCAGACGCGGCAACTTTACCATTGAAAAATGACGGTAAAACTTGATGTCAAAATCGCAGCCCAAGTAGCCCATCAAACGATTATCCGCCCCGACATCCTCGACATTGTAATAGCCCGAATAACCGGCCCCCACTTTCGGGGTCACATTGAGAAAACGCAGGACCTTGAAACTCGTGGTGAGCTCATGTGTCGAGTTAAAGCGCACGTAACTGCCGCTATTGAGCAAGCGGGTGTAATACTCCTCAAGCTCTTGAGAACGCAGATTGCTGAGCTTGGCTCGATACGCCTCACGTTGTTCAGCGGGAAGATTTTGGTGCAGCAAGCCGATGCTGTTGCGTGTTTCATATGTGACACGAGTCGAAGCGAGCACCGTGCGCGGGCGATAGTAGGAAAGCTCGGCGCGTTCATCCGTGCTGTAAAAATCATTGGGAGCAAACCGGGTCAAAAGCGTCGTGCTGCTGCGCGGGGTGTAACGCTCCAGCCGAACACTATTATCCGGCTTATCGTTCAATCGGGCTATGTCCTCAAAATAGTCCTGCAACACGTACCGATCACTCAATACATTTACATCAGCCGCCAAGGTCCAACGCGCGTCCTCCCGACTCGTACGGGGAAACACCTCCCATATATCTTGCATGGCCACACGGTAGCGGCGATGACTCAAACTCTCGCGGGAGGCATGTACCGGGTTGATGTCCGGGCGTCTGTCGGCAATGCCGTATATCTGCACCCCGCGCGAATCCGAATACCGTTTCCGCATCTCGTTGTCGATAAAATCTATTCCCCCGGCTAAGCCGCGCCGCGAGCGGAAATCAAAGCGCGTGGTCAGTAGATAATCGGCCGTAGGCATGCCATGCTCAACGCGTCGGTTACCAAGTAAAAAGCCGTAGCGATTCAAGAGGAATGTGCCCCAGAGGGACTTAACTCCAGGCTCGGGCATGTAGCCTTCTTCCGGGTTGAGTGAATGGGACAAAGGCATCCACCCCAATATCGGAACGGGCATATCTTTCTCCGCGCCGGATATGCTCAAACGCGAGACCACGCCGTAATCCCCCGGAAATACCGTCAACGTGCCCGCTCCCACCCACATACCAGGCCTACGAACATCTTCCGTAGTGAGAAAGGAGTGATGAATGGTGATGCGTGTGTTGCCGGAAGGCATTTTGGTATACTCTGCCGAGGATCCACGAATAATGGTTCCATTCACCTTAGTACGAATGTTGCTAACGCAGGCTACGCCGGTTTCCCAATCGTAGGTTCCCTCCTCGGCGTGCATGAGAGAATCTCCTTGGTAGATGACGAGGGGACCGGCGAGAAAAGCCTTGTTGGTGTTGAGATCAATAACAATGGTTTGGGCAAAGATTTCGCGACCATCGCCGGTACGCAGATAAAGCGGAGTGGACCCGGCGGTGTACGTGATGATACGTTTCTCATTGTTGTAATCAACTTTGCCCCCCTCGTTGCGAATCACGAAAGAATCCGGTATCTTCATATTTGTGGAGGCGCTGATTTTGGAAACAGCTTGATCCACATGATCCATAAGGGGATTACCGGGGAGCGCTTGGTCGGGCAGCGGTATGAAATCTATACTCTGCTGAGCAGCCAGAGGAAAGGAGGTGAGAAAGCACGCAATGAGTACGAGCGCAAGCTTATCCTGGCGGGCACGCAGAAGGGGCGCTGGCTGATGCGTGGGCGTCATGGCATTTCATCTCCGTGGGTATAATGGCTGCCCGCTGCGTACTCTTTGCCGCGATATCGACGGCGGGCACGTTCGGGGGTCTTGGATAGTTCCACCACCACAAAACAATCCAACGTGCCGCCGAAATCTTCATCAATCCCAAAACCAACCATACTACCTCCCAAACGCAGGTACTGCCTGAGCAGCACCGGTATGCCTGTTCCTCCCTCCAATTCGCTTACCATGGTCGTGAGCGCCCGCACATCTGGCAGAGCCGTAGATATCAGGCGCGCATCCTCACTCCGCAAATCCAAATTTGTCGGTGGGTTCAGAGCGCGTATTTCGCTGCTCAGTTTCGTATCCATGCAGCTTTGCCGAAGGTAGGTGTACATCAATGCGCGCGAAGCCAGGCTGTATTCTGCGGAAATACTGACCGTGCCGTACAAGTATTTATATTGCTGATTTTTATTGAGAAAACGACCGATACCCATCCAAAGCGTATCCAGCGAGGCTGCTTGCCTCTGATATTCCGGGGTGACAAAAGCACGCCCCATCTCCAACCCCTCCGCGATCACCTGCAAGAATCGGGGTCGAAAGTGGAAAAAACTCGAGTTGTATATACCCCGCACCCCATGTTTCTCCAAAATCTCATCTGTGCGACCGATGCGATACGCTCCTGCAAGGCACCCGGCCTTCGAATCCCACATGATAAGGTGTGTATAATGGGCGTCCCATCTGTCAATATCACGCTCCAAACCGGCCCCCTCCCCCACACTTCGGTAGGTGCGCTCACGTTGCACGCCGATTTCACGCATCAAGAGCGGGATCTGCTCCGCCCGTGCGGCGTACACGCGCAGCGGTGTGTTCTCGCTGGTGTAGCAAAGGCAATCAGGAGGCAGAGTGGCTATTTCTTCACGGAGCGCCTCCGACGATTCAGCGGCGGCAATGGGCTGCAGCACGCGCTGTTGATTCTTTTCTCGAGAAGCGTCAGCCGTAGTCAAATGGTATCGCAAAAGCATGGTGCGTAAGCGCATATAGGCATTCAACCGTTCGGAATCCATGCCTGCGTACGTTGTCGGCTGAATCGGGGCTCCCAACCGAATGGTATGGCGCATCCGCCCGTCCCGTAATATCTCACGTGGCAAAAAATTAGCACGCAAAGAGCGCGAAAACATACTCACTGCTTGAAAGAAAAGACCCGTGCGTCCGGAGATGTGCATGGGCACCACTACGGCACCGGTTTTGAGCACCAAGGCTGCGATATTCTGTTGCCATGGGTCATCCACCACATGCCGGTCCTTGAGCGAGAATGTGGCGGCAGATCCGCTGGGAAACACTAATAAGCAATGACCCTCCTTCAGCCAATGCAACATCTCACGCATTCCGGCCATATTCGCGCGTTTTGCTGCCTCCCCACCGTACACGTCCACGGTTATCTCGTAAGGACGCATTCCCCTCACGCACCGCAAGAACTCATTGACAACAATCCGTATATCTTCCCGCCTCTTCATCACGATATCGCCAAACATCAGGCCATCCGACATGCCATGCGGGTGGTTTGAGACAATGATGCATGGACCTTCGGTAGGTATGTTTTCTAAGCCTTCCAGATCGTAATTTAGACTGAGATATCTGCAGGCGAGCCGGAAAAAGTTTTCCTTACTGCCGGCCTCCCAATCGTCGTCTATGTGTTCGTGCGCTACATTGAGTGCATGCAATCCCAGCCACCTTTCGGCAGCTTCCAGCACAAAACCGGGCATATGACGCCCCACGGCGATCTCATCCGCCAAATCCACCATCTTGGGCCTTTTGAACTTCATATGCTTCTCGCGTCCGCACGCTCACGGTAGCACGCATTGTAGCATGCCACACCCCATCGGTCAAGCTCTCACGCCAATGATTCAGGGCAACCGCATTGGAAAGTGCGTCTGCCTATTTACGATTTACGATTTGGGAAAAATGGCAACCAACATTCTCATAACGAGAATAAGGCTGACTCTTCTTCCATCCTCGCACGCATTGAAAATCTAAAAATCTACGTAATAAGTTTGAAATCAATAGGTCTTAAAAATAAATGTATTTTCCAATGCTCTGGGAAATTTGCTTATCTCTTTTCAAAAGAGATAGACAAGTTTTAATGTATTAATGTATTGAAAGACAATAAGTTTAAACATAAGCTCTCGAATACTTTCCGGGGAAAATTAGAACGTCGTTTTTTTGTGTGTCATTGTATTATCAAGGTTTCCCACATGGGTAGGAGTATATCTCCTTTGAAAAGAGATAGGCAGGAGCAAAATGATGTTTATCGTTGATATTGATATAATAAGAGATTAGAGAAGAGAACAAACACGAAAATAACAATCTCGAGATAACGAGAGAAAAATAGCTGGACAGACGGCTGGGGAAAGAATATGCTAGAAGACGCTTTGGATGCAAGATGAAGTGTAAAGGGGGTTGGCATCTTAAGAAAAAACTCTCATCACTAACCCGACACTATAATGATCAGATACACACTGAACGTGACCAAGGTGCGCTGCACTTGGGTCGTTATCGCCCTGCTCCTAGCCCTGAATGTGACAAGCACGGCAGCTCCGGCAACCTCGAAGACAACAGCGCCAACCGGACTCACACCCGTACAGCGCAAACAGCTTACCGATGCCCAACGGAGAGTCAACACATTCCCGAAGGATTCGAAGATGGCCTTCATCTGCGAGCAGCTCGGACTTTGCTTCAAGCGGGACGGAAGCCAAGGAATGCGCTGCGATGATGGCAAACCGGGCACTTGGAACGACGCTTTTTTTGTGAACAGCTCAGGGCGCGCAGCCAACTGGGGAGAGGCCCATGGCGCCTGTGACATGGAAAAATGGGATCGCGCCTACGGAGCCTTCGCCAAAGTTGAAACGGAGGTCGCACTGGCTCCCTTCAAGAAAGACGCAGACAAGGCGGCACGCAACACGGCACGCTATTTGCTCAAGACAATGCCGGAGGAACTGCGCTGGGCCATCCTCGCCTCTATGGCCAAGCTTGTTTACGGGGAGGACGGTGTCTGTCTGGACGACGAAACCCAACAGACTATGGAATGCGGAATTCCCATCACGATCCGCCCGCACGAACGGAGAAACGCATTCTATGTGGACCCGGCGGGCGACACGCACAAGTTGAGCGAACTGTACGATAAGGGCGAAGGCAGGAAATGGTGGCGCTGGGAGCAAGTGGTGTGGCGCTGCGAGAATCTCATCGGATCCAAGATTCTGCTTACCCCCTATTCGGCAGAAATAGACAGGATGCGCAGCAATTGCAAAGAGCAGGCAGCCGAAGCAAAAAAGGAATTTGAGGTCAAGTTGAAGGGGATGCTATCCGAGGCAGACGATTTGCTCTCCCCCCTCCCGGCCGAGGAGAGGCAAGCGTTCATCGCGGAAGCTGTCGGATTGTACTACAAACACCCGGATGAGGCAGGCTTCAATGGCACTTATCAATGGCTCGACCCAAATGTGAAAATCTACCTCTGTGATGGCAAAGTGACCGATGGACTGAAAGGAACCGGCGACACGCGACCGGCGCGTGATTTCCTGCACAACATTCCACACGCCACCCTGCTGGAGCATTTCCACGAGGAGGTCTCGCTCATGGCTACTTTTATGGCTAAAGACCGTTTCGAGAGCATGCCGCCCCTGCTGCGCGACGCCCTGCGCGCCGAGTTTGCCGACCAACTGACGACGCACGATGGAACACCCGCTGTGGACGGCACGACGAGCATTGATATTCAAGCAGCCAGTCACTGGGTGCGCATTCCTCGGGCCAATGTGCTGAAAGACAAGACCTATTTCGTGGATTCAACCGGGAAGGAATACCCGTACAGCGCCATCGCCAAATTCGACACACCATACAAGCAGACCATCTGTCTCGCATACCTGTGCGCTCATATCCTCGGCAAGAATGAGATCCTCAGACTGATTCCCGGAAGCATCCCCGACATGGCGCCCTCTGCCGATGAGAAGACTGGGAACAACGCCTCTGTCGGAGCCCAAACAACCGGCGACGAGGACTCCAAAAAGCAACTGAACCGAGCGGTAAGCGCCATCAAAAGCTTGTCCGGCGTGCAGCTCCGTGCGTGGATAGCCGAGAAATTGGGCTTTTGCTATTCTCACAGCAAGGCTACTGCCTACGCCCAAGCGCACGAAGCGAACGATCAGGCCTTCTTTGTGGGAGCGGATGGGCAGGAGCACCAGTTGACGAAAATTGCGGATAAGGACGACGCAAAATGGCAAGACGCCACGGCTGCTGCCCAATCTGCCGGTTATCCTGCTCTTGCCGTCGCTCTGAGCGACGATATGAAGGCGATCGCCACCGAAACGTCCCGTTTTATCCTCTCCTCCATGCCAGCCGAGCTACGCGCCGCTTGGCTCGCAGAAAACAATCGTCTGTTCTTCCACATGGACAAGTCTGCCGCATATCACGAGAAAGAAGTCGAATCTCGCATGGACAGCGGTATGTCCCGGACAACCGCCCGAATCACCGATTCCAATCTTTTTTACTTCGACAAAAACGGAAAAATTACGAAGTCTGCCGCCGTCGATTGGAACACTTGGCTGACTCGCTGGCACATCCTGTACTACTGCGCCAATGTAGCTGGGATGGACGCCGTCAACGAAAGTTTCCAAACCGAAGTCGATGCCATGCGTGCCGCCTTTGATAAATCCTCTTACTCGCTGAAATAAGCCTCCATTCTCGCGCAGCGCATGCAAATTCCCAAAATTGTTCATCGTCCATCGAAAATCGTAAATCATGAATGAATTAGCTTGTAAATGGGTTGCGTTTTTCTTGGGACGGATGTATGAATTTTAACGTCTTACGATTTTTTCACTTGCTCTTGTAGAATAAAGTTGATAGACTCCTTCCTAGTTGCTCCAGCATTCGTTATGTCATACATCGTCGCTACCCCCCCGTTTGTTATTAGCTCTCTTTAAGCGGTTTATAGCTTTATTTATCGCCTGTGTCACTTGGTTCACGGGGGTGACATCAGCCAAGGAGGATGCATCGGAGAGCGTGCCTCAGCAAGGAGTGGAGCTCCTCTTTCCGGCGGGTACGGGAAAGAAAGCAAAAGGCGCCAAGCTCAGCAAGAAAGATAAGAACGCGGCGGTCTTGCTCAAAAAACTCAAAGCCATTGAAAAAGGAGGCGACATCAACGCTGTGGACACGTTCGGTCAAACCGCCCTCATGCACGCCGCCGCGCGGGGCAACAAACTCGCCGTCTGCTGGCTCGTGGCAAAGGGAGCGGATGTTACTAAGAAAAGCAAAAAGGGGAAGACAGCGACGGGGTTCGCGAAGGACAAGCTTCTGCGGGCTTTTCTGGAAGCATGCTGCGTGGATAAACGTCCGCTCTCGGACAAAGAAAAGAAGGAGCTGCAAGACGCCGGATTCACAAAGGAAAATCCCTACGGTACAGAAAATGTAGACAGGGACGAGGCAGAAAAACTCAAACTGGCTACACAACTTCTCAGACTTGGCTGCAACGAACAGAATCTTTATCATTTCGGATATCCCCCATCGGATCCCTTATATACAACCTTGTTTTCGCGACATGGGTATGAACTCAACAAGGCGGGAGAGGAAATGGATTGGCAAAAGCCCGATGTGCTCCGACTTCTACTGGCGTTGGGAATCAAAATGGGCACAGGTGATGCTTTATCGCAGGCGAAAATTGCCATGCTACTAGATGATGCGCAAACCTTGAGTAAAATAGTAGAAGAGCACCCTGACTTGGCGACAAATCGTGATTCGGCGAGCAAAATCATTGCCTATCTGGGCGCACCGGAGACGCTTCAGGTGCTCGTTGATGCGGGACTTGACCCAAAACTCTCATGGGATTACGTGTACAAAAATTCAAAAGAGAGTTTCATTCAAATCTTGCTCTATGGAAAGCGACGCAGCGCAGCGGGAATCCGAGCGCTGGCGGTCGCAGGAGCGCCCCTTCCCATACTTAGCGAACATAAGAATTTGCTTAGCCGTGATTTGGAGGATAACGAATACGATCCTGAAATGGTCGATGCTCTCATTGAAACTGGGGTAGATGTCAATGCCGTAGGAAGTGGTCAGGAAACGCAACGTGGCACATACAGTGGCGTTCCTCCGCTCATCGCAGCAATAAGACACGGAGAAAAAGCGGTAAAGCAGCTGCTGAACAAAGGAGCAAAAGTGGACTCTCGGATGCTGGCCCCGGGGAAAGAAGACGATGGCCAAACGGCTCTGCATTTCGCTCTTAAATGGGGTGAGACCTCCGTAGCACGCCTTCTCATCGAAAAAGGCGCCGATGTCAACTCCAAGGACTCATCCGGAAAAGACGTTATTCACCACGCTGTATTCGGTTGTTATGATACTCCGGAAATCGGCGAAAAAGGAGAAGCTGATCTCTTATTCGTGGTGGAGCGGTTGCTCAAAGCGGGGGAAGAAGTACCCAAGGACATCCTCCTTAGTCAAGTGGGGCCGAGGGGAATGTCCCCTGCTGGACGGGAGAAACTGGCCCTCTTGCTGCTCGACGCCGGCGCCGACCCATTGGCAAAAAGTGAAGATGGGTGGACCACCCTCATGTACAACGGCATTATGGGACCCAAGATTGCCCAGCGTCTGCTGGATGCCGGGGTGGATCCGACCGTGAAATGCAGAGAGGTATCAGCCATGAGTTTAGCTGTAGCAAATGGCTCGGTAGAGGTCGTAAAACTACTCAAAGAAAAAGGTGTGGAACCCGGCGAACTTTGGGTCGTAGATCCGGAGAAGATCGAGCTGCTGCTCAAGCTCGGCGCCCGCATTCCCAAGGATATGACCGACCGCCTCATGTCCGATCTCAAACCTGTGCATCATCACAGTGAGCCCGCCAGACTCTGCGCGGACTATGTTAAGATCATCCAAATTCTTAAACAGCACGGGTACAAACCGGAGCTGGCGTCATGGGCAAAGGACCGCGAAAGCGAGTTATTCGAGCAATTCAACATGGAAGCCCTTCGTGCATTTTTCAAAGCAGGCGAGGATCCGAATGAAACGGATGGAGACGGCAACTCTCTCCTCGCCAACATTGTACAAGCTGAGGTGCCTGATAAAATCTGCGACTCCTCTATCATGGCCTTTTCTGAATACATGCGGCGCATTGATCAAGTGATGCCTGACTTTATTGAAGCAGGAGTTGACGTGAACAAGCCGATCAACCAAGATGGTCAAACCCCGCTTTTCTACGCAGGTAATGCTAAACTGATTGCACAGCTTTTTCGTGCCGGCGCCGACGCGCACGTGCGCGACGCCAAGGGAAGAACGCCTCTCTTTTTTTGCAGCTTTCTTGGAGACGGATCCGAAACGGTGAGTCTTCTCATGCAACGAGGTATCCGCATCAACATGCAAGACAACGAAGGCAACACCGCTCTCATGATGACCGTGATGATGGGCGAGACTACAGGCGTTCAAGCTCTTTTAGACTCCGGGGCGAATCCGAACATCAAGAACAAAGCGGGTAAGACTGCCCTGCAAATTGCCAAGGAGAAGAAGGATGATGCCATCATCAAACTCCTCCAGGAGCACGGTGCGAAGGAGTGATTGGGGAAAAATTTGTTGGGCATCAACCCTCGTTTTTCCCTCATCTCGATCTGTACCTTCTCGGACGGGAAAAGAAACGGAAAACCTTAACCACATATGTCCCAATAAAATTTCTCAAAGCTCATTTAACCCTGCTCCCATGACGTTTCATGGAAAATGAACGATGAAAACCAAGCCCCCATTTGCACTATCTCAATCACCTGGCGCCGCAGGCGCGGAAACTTCTCAAATCTCAAATTGTAAATGGGTTAGATTGCAAAATGTAGATCGCTCCACGATTGAGATGATTTGTCTTGACAAAGCGTCCACAAAAGCGTATCCTGTGCGCCCCTGCTGATGCCGCCATACGAACAACGGAAGGCTGAGGGTTACAAAGCGGCACCTTCCACCCCAACCGTTCCTCCTGGTTTAAGGAGGAGCAACTACATACACAGACATGATCAACGAACTCATCACCGAGATGGTGGAAGCCGGTGTTCACTTTGGTCACCAGACCCGCAAGTGGCACCCGAACATGAAGAAGTTCATTCTCACGCAGAAGAACGGCATACATATCATCAACCTGGAGGAGACCGAGCGCTGCTTGGATAGGGCGGCCAAGTTCCTTGGCGAACTTGCTGCAAAAAATAGGAAGATCCTCTTTGTAGGCTGCAAGCGCCAGGCGCAGGAAGCCGTGAAAGAAGCCGCCGAGGCTACAGGCCAGTTTTATGTGAATTTCCGTTGGCTGGGCGGCATGCTTACCAACATGTCCACGATCAAGAAAAGTATCTCTCGCCTTGAATACCTCGAAAACTTGAGCAGCCAGCCTGAGTACAAGAGCATGTCCAAAAAGGAGCTCGCTGCCCTCTCCCGTGAGCGCGAAAAACTGCTGCGCAACCTGCAGGGTATTCGCAAAATGGGTGGCGCGCCTGATGCCCTCGTCGCTATCGGCGCCGATCACGAGGACATCGCAATCCGCGAGGCTCACATCTTGGGCATCCCGGTGGTGGTGCTCACTGACACGAATGCCGACCCGGACAGCGTGGATTACCCCATCCCGGGCAACGATGATGCGGTACGCTCCATCCGTCTCATCCTCAGCAAGCTTGTGGAGGTGATTAACCAGTCCCGTCCGGTAAAGGCGTAACCCCTCATCTTCTCTCATTATGGCTGAAATTACTGCACAAATGGTCAAGGAGCTGCGTCTGAAGACAGACGCCGGCATGATGGACTGCAAGAACGCCCTCGTGGAATGCGACGGCAACATGGACGAAGCCGTGAAGTACCTGCGCGAAAAAGGCATTGCCAAAGCCGCTAAAAAGGCCGACCGCGAAGCCAAGGAGGGCGTGGTTGCCACCGTAGTGGAGGGCAAGGACGGCATCATCTACGAAATAAACTGCGAGACGGATTTCTGCTCCAAGGGCGACAAGTTCAAGGCGCTCGCGGCAGAGATTGGTCAGGTGCTCAAGGCATCAACCGCTACCACGCTGGAGCAGGCTCTGGCTGTGCCCATGGGTGGCTCAACGGTGGAAACCTACATTGCAGAGCAATGCGCCTCCATCGGTGAGAACATGAAGCTGCGCCGCTTCGCGCGCTACACACTGACCGGCGAGGGCTCCATCACCTCTTACATCCACATGGGTGGCAAGGTGGGTGTGCTGCTGCAAGTGACCTGCACCAAGCCGGAGACGGCTGCCGCTGCGGATTTTGCAACGCTCTGCAAGGACATAACGCTACATATCGCTGCCAGCGCGCCCAAGAGCGTAGATTCTTCCTCTCTGGATCAGACGTTCGTTGCCGAGGAACAGGAAATTGCCAGAGCTCAGCTTATCGCCGAGGGCAAACCCGAAGCTCTGCTGGAAAAGATTCTTCCCGGCAAGCTCAAGGCGCTCTACAAGCAAAGCTGCCTGCTTAATCAGGAATTCGTGAAGGATCCCTCCATCACCGTGGAAAAGCTCGTCGAGAACACCGGCAAGTCGCTCGGCGACTCGCTGAAGGTGGTCGCCTTCGAGCGTTTCCAACTGGGAGCGTAAATCACCTCCAATTTTTCGGGCTGCGTAGTTTCATTTTCCAAACTACGCAGCCCCTTTCTTTCCGATCCGTACGCCAAAATTCTCCACACCGAAGGTGTGCATTAATCTAAACCATAAATCGTAAGTGGGCAGACCCCATCTGCCACCGACTCCTCCAAGTTTCCGCAGCTCCGCTACGCATTATTATTTGTAAATCGTAAATGTCTTGCATCGCCGCCATCGCTACCCCACCCGGCGTGGGCGCACTCTCCGTGATCCGCATCAGTGGACCACAAGCGCACGCTGTATTGCAGGCCGCCACGGGACGTAGCACCCGCCTCCCCCCCCGCATGGCCACGTTGGTGCATGTGCGCACAGCGACTGGAGAAATACTGGACGAGTGCATGGCCACCTGCTTCTACGCGCCTGCCAGCTTCACCGGGGAGGATGTGGCGGAGCTCACTTGCCATGGCGGCATGCTGGTAACGCAGCGCGTGCTGGAGCGTTTGTTTGCCTGCGGCGCACGCCCGGCGGAGCCCGGCGAGTTCTCCCGACGCGCCTTCGAAAACGGGAAAATCGACCTCACCGCCGCCGAAGCCATCATGGACATCATCAACGCCGGGAGCGACTTGGCCCTGCGTGCCGCACAATCCCAGCTTTCCGGCGCTATTTCCCGCCCTGTGCAGGCAGCCATCGATGCCCTGCTCACCTTGGCCGCCCACTTGGAGGCCTACATCGATTTCCCGGAGGAAGACATCTCTCCGCAAACCATGGCGGACATGCAGGCGACAATCAACAATGTGGAGACCTCGCTCACTCAGCTGGTCGCTACCGCAGATTCCGGTCGTCTGCTGCGCGAAGGCGTGCGCACAGTCATCATCGGCGCTCCGAATGCCGGCAAATCGAGCCTGCTCAACCGCCTGCTCGGTTTCGAGCGCGCCATTGTCAGCCCCACCCCCGGCACCACGCGCGACACGGTGGAGGAATCTTTCGCCCCGGGCGGTATGCTGCTGCGACTCATCGACACGGCAGGGCTGCGCGACAGCGATGATGCACTGGAGCAAGCGGGAGTAGAACGCACTCGCCAAGCGCTGCGCTCTGCCGACCTCGTGCTGGAGGTGCAGGACGCCACGACGCCGCCCTCTGAACTGCCTGCGGATCTCCCGGAAAATGTGCCGCACCTGACGCTGCTCAATAAATGTGACCTGCCGGAGCACGCCTCGCGTTCCCACCAACCCGGCCTCCGCATCTCGGCCCGCACCGGCGCCGGCATTCCGGAGCTGCATCAGGCCATTACCTCTCTCCTTGGCATGCAATCCGGCGAGGCTGAGACCTCCGCCGCCATCAACACGCGCCATTTGCACGCGCTGCGCAGTGCGCTTTCCTCACTGCATGCCGCATCCGACGGGCTGGCGGAGCATGCTCTGCCGGAGCTCATTGCCGTTGATCTGCGTGCGGCCTTGGATGCCCTCGGCACTATCACCGGAAAAGTCGATACGGAAGACCTGCTCTCCCGCATCTTTTCCACCTTCTGTCTCGGCAAATAAAATCCCGCAGTCGATGAGGACTGCGGGATGAGAATGCTAACCTACGCTGTTGCCGATTACTTGAGCAGCATCTTGAAGTCCACCACGGCAGCGCGCTTTGCTGTGACAAGCACCGGGTTGCCATCGATGGCTTTGATCTCGGGAATTTCGAGCACAAGCTGCTGCACCTTGCGGAGGGTGTCGGCTAGGGCATCTACGGCTTTCGGGGCTTCACCACGCACGCCGTTGAGTATCTTGCCGACCTTCGTCTCCTTAATCATGGCGTCAAAGTCATCCGCAGGCAAGATGCGCATCGTGGTGTCGCGCATCACTTCCGTGTAAATGCCGCCGGTTCCGAACACCATCACGCGGCCGAAGTTCTTGTCGCTGTTGACGCCGATGATGGTCTCGGTTCCCTTGGTAATCATCTCCTGGATGAGGACGGATGCTCCCTTGAGTTGGAACTTTTCGATGGAGTTCCACAAGCCGCTCCACGCCTCCTGGAAAGTGGCATCGTTGTGCACATTCAGGTAGATGCCCTTCATTTCCGTCTTGTGCAGCGCATCGGGGGCGGATAGTTTGAGCACAACCGGGCTGGGGAAGATGTTGTGGCAGAACTCCAGCGCTTCTTCCTTGGATGTGAAGTTGGCGCTCTTCGGATAGTCGATGCCGTAGTGATCCATGAGCTTATTCACCGTCTCCTGCGGCAAGGAAGCGAGCCCTGCCTGCTGGGCAGCGGCGATGGCATCGTGCAACTCCGGCGGTATCGGCTTGGTTTCCACTGTCGCAAGTTTCTTGCCGCGGTACGCCATCTGCGCCTTGAGCATGCCGAGCAGACGCACCACGTCCGCCGGATACTCGTAAGTGAGGACGTGCGCCGCAGAAAGCAGCTTGCGCCCGGCATCCACATGTGCCCCGCCCACGAAAGAGCAAAAGATGTTCACGTTCTTGTACTGCGGCGCCAGACGTATAATGGCCTCGGCCGTGCCGGTAGGATCGGTGACGCGCTGCGGTGTGAGCAGCACGAGGATGTTCTTATACTCGCCGCTCTCGCAGAGGACGCGCAGGGCGTTTTCATAGCGGTCTGCCTTGGCATCGCCCACCACGTCAATGGGATTGCCCAGCGACGCTTCCGGTGTAAGCACGGCTTTGAGAGCCTCGATGGTCTTCTCGCTCGGCCGTGCCAAATCGAGCCCGGCATCCTCACACAAATCCGAAGTGAGCACCCCAACGCCGCCGGCATTGGTGAGTACGGCCACCTGCCCGCCGAAGTCCGTGTGGTTGCAGTACTGCAAGATCTCCAACAGACCGAAGAGTTCGCGGTCGTTGTACGCCTGGATGGCGCCCGCGCCTTGCAGGGCTATCTCCAGCACGCGATAATTGGGGGCCAGTGACCCGGTGTGGGAAAGCGATGCTGCCTGTGCCTTGCTGCTCTTGCCCGGCTCCATGATTACGCATGGCTTGGTATCCGACACGTGCTTGAGAACTTCCAGGAAGTGGCGTCCCTGCTTAAGCGATTCTAGATAGAAGACGAAAGCGGAGGTGTTCGGATCGTCCTTCAGCGCATCCAGCAGCACATCCTCTCCCATCACCGCTTTGTTGCCGATGGAGATGAAGTGCGAAAAGCCGATGTCCTTGCCGGCCGCCCAATCCATGATGGCGGAGCAATACGCACCCGACTGCGAGATAAATGCCACGTTTCCCTTCTTCGGGAAACCATCTGCGAAAGAGGCGTTCACTTGGTCATAGGTTGAAATATGTCCCAAACAATTCGGTCCCAACAGGTTAATTCCGTTGTCCAAGCACTTCTGCGCGATGCGCTTCTCAAGCTCCTTCTCGCCCACTTCAGCAAAGCCGGCCGTGATGATGGATATGTTCCGCGTACGATTCACCACGCACGCATCAACCACTGGCTCCGTGAAGCGAGCCGGAACAAGTATCACCACCAAATCCATCGGTTCGGGCAATTTGTCCACCGAGGCATAGCACGGCTTCCCGTATACCTCCTGTCCATCCAATTTCGGGTTGACCCCGTAGAGTTTCCCGCTATACCCGGCGGCAATGATGTTGTTGAAAACAACTGCACCCAGTTTGGAGGGGTTGTCCGACACGCCCACAACTGCTATGCTCTTCGGCTGAAAGAATGATTCCAGTGACATGGCTCGTAATCTTTGTTTATGAAAAAGTGAGCCCCGCCTCGCAAGGGGGGGGGCTGTGCTACAATCCTAGCACTTTATTTCCCCCTTTGCAAGCCTCTTCCATCATCTTTCACAAGAAAATTTAGTTATAACTTTGTGAAACTTTTTCTCACCCCCTGCATCGAAAATCAAAAATCGTAAATGCCCGCCCCATTTTTCAACGCGCTTGAACTCCTTCCTTGACATACCGCGCTCTCTCGGGGTATCATGGGGCATCAATTCGGTTTAACTCACTCCCCCATCATCACCATGCAAAAGCTCATCGAAACCGTAGGCCGGTACCTCCTCACCGTCACCAAACCTCTGCTCAAGCATCCTGAACAAGCCGAGCTGCGTGTGGCACAATCGGCCGACAACAACATGGTGCGCTTCCGTCTGGTGGTCTCACCGGACGACATCCCCGTGCTCATCGGGCACAACGGGATGACCGCCTCTTCTATTCGTTCCTTGGCCAAAGCCGCGGGAGAAAAGCAAGGCAAGCGCGTGGTGGTGCGCATCATTTCCAGTGACGAGGTGGATGAATGAGCGAGGCTGAGCAGCCACCGACCGTTGACAGCGGCCATTTATTTGACGCGCCGACTGCCTCGCCTGCGGTACGCGTGCTGGTGGACGGACTGAGCGATATGGTGTTCGATTACGCTGTGCCGCCGGGAATGCAGGTGCAGCGTGGGTGTCGCGTGGAAGTACCGCTGCGCAGCCGGCAGACGACCGGCACCGTGCTCACCCTGGTGGAGGCGCAGCATGATTACACGCTCAAACCACTCCTGAGGCTCATCGAAGAGGAGCCCGTTGTATCCTCCACCCTCATGGATTTAGCAGAGTGGGCCGCCACGTACTACGCCGCACCTGTGGAGCAAATGCTGCGCTGCATCGTGCCCGAACCGGTGCGCCGCGAACGCCACGATGAAAAGACAAGAAAATTTGTACGTCTTCTGCGCAGGCCAACGGATGACGAGCTGAACAAAATTAACGTCCGAGCTCCGCGCCGTGCCGCTATTCTACGCTACCTGATGGGGAGCGAGGATGAGGGCGAGTTCCTGAGTACGTTGGGTGGCACCCCTGCGCTTGCCCCCTGCCGCGCATTGGTCGAACTAGGGCTGGTCAGCATGGAAGAGAGAACCGTACACCGTGACCCCGCCGGCACAGAAACCTTCGCTCCGAGTGTTCCTCTGACCCTTAATGATGACCAGCGTCAAGCCCTGGATGTGATTTTGGAAGCCTTCAGCAACGGGAATACGAAACCAATCCTCCTGCAAGGAGTCACCGGCTCCGGCAAAACCGAGGTGTATCTGCAGGCAGCGGCGCATGTGATGGCGCAAGGAAAAGGTGTGCTCATTCTGGTGCCGGAAATATCGCTCACTCCCCAGACCATGGCGCGCTTCAAAAGCCGTTTTGCTGAGCAGCCGGGTGCCGTTGCCATTTTGCACAGCGCCATGAGCGATGGAGAACGCTTTGACGAATGGCACTCCATCCGCCGCGGTCGCGCCCGCATCGCTATCGGCCCGCGCTCGGCTCTCTTTGCTCCCGTCACCAACCTCGGACTCATCATTGTGGATGAGGAGCACGACTCCTCCTACAAGCAGGAAAACAGCCCCCGTTACCACGGTCGAGACCTTGCTGTCATGCGTGCGCGCATGGAAGGCGCAACCATCGTGCTGGGTTCGGCCACGCCTTCGCTGGAATCGATTTTGAATGCCCGCCGTGGCAAGTACCAACTTGTCCGCATGGATAGGCGTGCGGATGACCGCCGCTTGCCTCTCACTCGCGTGCTGGACATGCGCAGCGAACCAAAGGACAAGCGCTACCTAGGCATCCTCTCCGAACGTTTGCGCAGTGCGCTGGAAGAGCGCCTGCACAAGGGCGAACAATCCATCCTGCTGCTCAACCGCCGCGGTTTTGCTCGCGCTCTACAGTGCCCGGATTGCGGTCACGTGGTCACTTGCGAACACTGCGCCCTACCCCTCACCTACCACCTCACGGAGAACCGTCTGGTATGCCATATCTGCGGGTATCGCGCGGTCGTGCCGGAACGGTGTCCGGAATGCAGCTCGCGCGGCATCTTGCTGGAAGGCTATGGCACGCAGAAAGTGGAGACCGTGCTCAAACGATGTTTCCCGGAAGCGCGCATTTGCCGAGTGGATGCGGATGTGACCGCGCGCAAAAACGCCCTGCGAAATATCCTGGCAGATTTCCGCGCGCACAGCATCGATATTTTGCTCGGCACGCAGATGATCTCCAAAGGGCTGGACTTCCCGGGCGTAACGCTCGTGGGCGTCCTCAATGCAGATCTCGGACTTTGTGTGCCGGACCCCCGCGCGGCGGAACGAACTTTCCAGCTGCTCACCCAAGTGGCCGGACGCGCCGGGCGAGGCGAGGTAGAAGGCGAGGTCATCATCCAGACTTTCTCCCCGCAGGCTGCCGCCATTCAGTTTGCCCGCCGCCATGATACGGATGGTTTTGCCGACAACGAGCTTGGCTTGCGCGAGAAGTTTGCCTTCCCTCCTTTCTCACACCTTGCCATGCTCACGGTGCGCTCCGAGCATGAGGAGATGGCCGCTTTTGCTCTCTCTACGCTGCACAAACGATTGCTCGACGTGCTTCCTCCGCAGGTGGAAATCAGCGAACCTCTCCCTGCTCCTATGCCCAAGGCCTACGGACAATTCCGCTATCAATGCGTCCTCAAGGCCAAGCGCGCCCGAATCATCTCCGAGATCGTTTCTGCCGAGATTAACCGCCTCTCCCCCGGCGATTCTGTCACCGTTACGCTCGATGTTGACGCCTACAACTTCATGTAGCGTTACTGCATCAGCCCTTGTTTTTGCAGCAGTGCATCCGGATTGGGATCCCTCCCCATGAAATTGCGATACAGTTCTTCGGCTGGCTTACTGTCGCCCTTGGACAAGATTTGTTCGCGATAGTCGGCACCCACGTCCGTGTTGAGTATTCCCTCTTTCTGGAATCGCGTAAAGACGTCCGCGGCCAACACCTCCGACCACTTGTAGGAGTAATAACCGGCTGCATAGCCTCCCGATATGCAGTGCGTGAGCGTGCGCATGATGGACGGAGTTTCGCAACTGTAAGGCGCTTTCCACGGTGCAAGCAGCTCCCGCGTCGCTGCATCCAGTTCCTTACCGCGGAATTTCTCGGCGTAATGCGTGTGCATTTCCATATCGAGCTTGGCAATACACAGCTGGTTCATATCCTCGTACGCGGGGAAAAAGAAGCGCATTTTTTGCATCTTTTGCAGGTAATCATCCGGTATGCATTCGCCGGTCTGGTAATGAGTGGCAAATGTGCGCACGCTCTCGGGCTCCCAAGTCCAGTTTTCATTCATCTGGCTGGGCAATTCCACAAAGTCCCATGTCACGCTGGTGCCACAGTGTGAGCGCAGTTCGGTATTACCCAGCATGCAATGCATCATGTGCCCAAATTCATGGAATACGGTTTCCACATCATAATGCGAAAATAGGGCTGGCTTTCCTTCTGTTGCCGGGCTCAAATTGCCTACGAGTACTGCCAGATGCGGCGTGTGAGGCCGTTCCTCGGTAGCGGGCTCGCCGTAATCCAACGGTTGCACCCATGCGCCGCCACGCTTCGTGCTGCGCGGGAACAAGTCCATGAAAAACGACCCTAGGTGCACACCGCTGTCAGCATCACGTACGGCAAATGCACGCACCTCCGGGTGCCATACCGGCACAGCATCTTGCGATACAGGGGTGTCCTGACCGGCGTAGCGAACAGGCTGCTCCTCGATGCGTATCGAATACAGCTTCTCAAAGATGGCAAACATGCCTTTCAACACATGATTGCACTCTTGGTAGGGACGCAGCAGTTCTGTATCGAACGAAAAACGCTCTTTGGCGAGTTTGCGCATGTAGTACGCCGTGTCCCATGGGTTGAGCTTATCCGTTTTATTGCCCTTGTTCTCAGAAATGAAATCCAGCAGCTGCGTGACCTCACCATCAAACGCCGGTTTTACTTTTCTCATCATGTCGTCGACAAAATTCATGGCCTTTTGTCCGTTCTTGGCCATGCGGTGCGCAAGCGTCAGATCTGCAAATGTGCGGAACCCCAGCAGTTCCGCCATCTCCTTTCGCAACTCCATTACACGCGCCACAATCCCTGCATTGTCGTAGGGTGCCTTGCATCCCACGCTTGAAAGCGCCTCCCAGCATTTCTTGCGTGTAGCTTCCACATCACAGCACCGGATTACCTCGCGAGCGCTTGGCTCTTGCAGGGTGATGAGCCACTTGGGTTCCTCAGGCGTGCCATATCCCGCCTTCTGCGCGTCGCTCTGGGCGCGTTGCATCCATTCCTCAGTCATACCCGCCAGCTGAGCAGGATCACTCACCACCCATTGCCACGAGTTGGTGGCATCCAGCACATTTTTATCAAACTTATGGGTGAGCGTGGAAAGTTCGCTGAGTATCTGCGCGAGCCTTGCCTTCTGCTCCGCGTTCAAATCCGCACCGCTGTCGCGGAACATATCCACCACTTGCTGCACGTAGCGCTTCTTCTCCGGCGACAGTTGATTGACCCACGGAGCCGATGCTGCCGACTTAATTACGCCCCACAGCTTTTCATCCGATGTGATCGAGGCGTTGAACAATGTCATCTCCGGAAGTAGCTTCTCTTGCACGCGCCGCAATTCTTCACTGTCCATGGTCGACGCCATAGTGCCCAGATACCCTCCAACTCGCTCCATCTCGCGCGGTGCGCTTTCAAAGGCTGCAAACACATTCTCATAATTTGCCTCCTCTGGCTTAAGTTCGCGTATTTTCGCCAACCTTACCTTGGCCAGCTCCATACCAGCCCGGATATCATCGGCTCCCTGCTTCGCCGTAAATTCGCTCCACTCCGGATACAATCCACACTCGTAAAAAGGACGCGTTTGCTCCCCCTGCTGTGCCCCCGACACAACTGCTGTCAGAAACATTACCACACCTGTCGCCAATTGATCAATTCTCATCTTACTTATGTATACGCTGATACTCTCCTATTTCTATCATCTAAAATTTCTCCCCTTCATGTGTGTTTTTGGGGGTATCGTTTGATTCATGACACAAAACCTAAGTATAGTGTGGGAAGAAATTTCATGCTATTTTTCTGCTGAACTACGCGGAGTGCACAGTAAAAAATCATTGACAATACAGGTGGCTTGTGCTACAAAAGACGGCCATGAGAGAGGATGCAAGACAAGCTATCGAACAGGGGGGATTGCGACGCGATGAAGCACGGAAGTTGATCGAAAAAAGTGAAGAAGAACTTTTCGCCGGTGCGACGGAACTACGCGAACATTTTTTCGGCAATAAAATTGAAATCTGCTTTATCATTAATGCAAAAAGCGGAAATTGCAATATGAATTGCCGCTTCTGCTCGCAGAGTGGGTTTAACAGCACGCAAATCGAGAAATATCCCTTCAAAAGTGAGGAAGAACTTGAGAACATCGTGCGCGAGTGGGAGGAACTGCCGGTGGCCAGATGTGGTATTGTAACTTCTGGTGGAGCCCTGACAGATGCCGATGTGGAGAAGTTGGCGCGTTTCATGGAGAAGAGGCGACAGGCCGGCAAAAAGACGCCGAAAATATGCGGTTCTCTGGGTCGATTGAAAGACCATGCCATTGAACGACTGAAGCAAGCCGGGCTCACACGACTGCACCATAATTTGGAAACTAATGAGTCGTTTTATCCCAAGATCTGTACTACCCAAACTTGGCGTGACAGGCTCGACACTGTCCACTGCGCTCAAAACGCCGGGCTCTCTGTGTGCTGCGGCGGGCTTTTTGGTCTCGGTGAAACATGGGAGGACCGCCTGTCCTTTGCAGAAGAATTGCGATGCAACGGCATACGCAACATCCCTCTGAACTTTCTCTACCCGCACCCCGGCACCCCCTTGGCAAACCAGCCGGTCATGCCGGCAGAAGAGGCTCTGCGCATCATTGCCCTCTTCCGTTACATGATACCGGATGCCACCCTACGTGTCTGCGGCGGACGCATAAGCGTGATGAAGGAGCGGCAGTATGATATGTTCGCAGCCGGTGCCAACGCCATGATGAGCGGCAATTATTTGACCATTCCCGGTGCCGGAATCCACACAGATTTGGAAAAACTGCGCGAACTGGCGCTGGAACCGGTCGGTTAGCTGAGTAGGCGCCTTCGTACGCCGCACAGGAGTTTAACCCGCCCCCTGCCTTGCCTCCCCGCGCAACGCGCGCGAATTCCTCAAATCGTACATCGTACTTCGTACATGCCAACCGCATTTTCTAATGCGGTTGCATTGGTATGGCTGGCAGTACTCTTGACAAAACTCCCCCTGAAAGCTATGCTCGCATGTATGACAACGGATTTGATTATCATCGGTGGTGGGCCTGCCGGCTATGTGGCGGCCATTCGCGCGGCGCAGTTGGGCAAGAAGGTGATTTGCATTGAAAAGGAGCGTGTGGGAGGAACCTGCCTCAATTGGGGATGCATACCGACCAAAGCTCTGCTGGAGAGTGCGGAGATGTTTCGTAAAATGACTCAAGGAGCAAAGGCGTACGGTGTAAACGCGCAGGAGGTAACTGCCGATTGGGAAGCCATGGTTGCGCGCTCGCGTGCGGTGAGTGATCGTTTGTGCAGCGGTATTGAGTTCCTCTTCAAAAAACACGGCGTTGAACGTCTGCAAGGCACGGCTTCTGTCCCCGCCCCAAGTGAGGTGACGCTCACCGCTCCGGATGGCACTATTTCGAATCTCCAAGCCTCCAAAATTATGATCGCCACCGGTGCGCGTACGCGCGAGATTCCCGCTTTTCCCATGGATGGCACGCGCATCATCGGCAGCAAGCAAGCCCTCACCCTGCCCAAAGTCCCCGCAAGTATGCTCGTCATCGGTTCTGGTGCCATTGGCTCCGAATTTTCCTATCTGTACAGCTCCTTGGGCTGCAAAGTCACTTTAGTGGAGGCTTTGCCCAACCTGCTGCCCAACGAGGACGATGAAATGAGCAAAACTATGGAGCGTGCTTTCAAAAAACGCGGCATCACCTGCTTGGTGGGAGCCAAGGTGGAAAGTGTATCCACCTCGGAAAGCGGGGTGAAAGCGCACATTACTCGTCCCGGCAAGCCGGATGCCGACGTGGAAGCAGAGGTTTGCCTGGTGGCCGTGGGTGTTGTGCCCGTTGTCCCGGATGTGCAGGGATTGCAGCTCACCGAACGCGGCTTTGTGCAGGTGAATGAGCGCTACGAAACGAATCTGCCGGGTGTGTATGCCGCGGGCGACTGCATCGGTGGTATCATGCTGGCACATGCCGCCAGTTTCGAGGCTGTTCAGGCGGTGGAGGGCATGTTCCTGCCCGGCTCAACACCGAAAAAGCCCACCTTGGTTCCCGGCTGCACTTATTGCCACCCACAGGTCGCCAGCGTCGGTAAGCGTGAGCGCGAACTCAAGCAGGCCGGTATCTCTTACAAGGTTGGCAAATTTCCCTTCCAGGCTATTGGTCGTGCCGTGGCTGCAGGAGAGACGGAGGGCTTCGTGAAACTGCTCTTTGGCACGGAGCATGGCGAGTTGCTGGGCGCTCACATCGTGGGTGAAGGCGCCACGGAACTCATCGCCACGCCTCAGTTGGGCATTTCGGCTGAACTTACGGATGAAGACCTGCACGCTGTGATTTTTGCGCATCCAACCCTTTCCGAAGCCATCCACGAGGCCACTTTGGCGGCTGATGGTATACCCGTCCATGCTTGATTACCATGGCTCGCAAATTTTACTACGACACCGGAGAGGAAAAGGTCGGACCCATTACCGGGCACGACTTGCTTCGCTTGCGTGCCGAGGGTCGTATTGCTGATGACACTTGGGTGCGCCGCGCTGACTCTGCTACTTGGCGACATCTCTCCGAGGTGGATTTGCAAAAGGAAGAGGAGGAAGAAACTAATCCCTCGCTCTGGCGGCTGCTAACGCGGCACACGAGCTGGAGCGGTCTCCTGCTTTTCGTCGCTGTTGTCATTGTACTGGGAACTCTGTTCGTTGGCTTGGTGTCCGTCGCAGGACCGTTGTTGCTCATTTTCTTGATAATTTGGCTTCTGAGTCGGCTTGTTAAAAGCTGAACTCCGTCATGTAACATTCCAAAACGAACACGCGCACTCAGCAAATTGAGGCTCTCTCCGCCAACTCTCTTAGCGAGAATGCAGCGCAAGCATATTGCTTCTTCCGTGTAAAAAGCGACTCCGTTCTCGATAGCTTGCTCATTTTAGCAGCTCCTCGGTGACTCCATTTTTGTGGCAATGAGGAACGAGGAAGAGCTGAAGGAAGACCTCCCTAATCATCGATACTACGCAGCATTTTTGCGGGCACGCCGCCCACGATGGCTCGCGCTGGTACATCTTTGGTCACCACGGCGCCGGCAGCAACGACAGCATAGTCGCCTATGGTAACCCCTGGCAAAATTGTCACGCGTGCTCCCAGCCACACCCCTCGCCCTATGCGAATAGGAGCGTGGGAAAGATTTTGCCTCTGCTCAGGAACAAAATGGTGATTGAGCGTGGCGAGGATAACGCTGTGACCAATTAAACAGTCGTCTCCGATGTAGATACCTCCCTGATCTTGGAATTGACAGCACGAGTTGATAAAAACACGCTTTCCGATGTGAATATTGCGACCAAAATCGGTGTAGAAGGGAGGGAACAGAGTGAAGGTATCATCTGTCTCCTGCTCCGTGAGTTGTGCAAAGATCTGTTGCACTTCCTCCGGTGTGTGGTAGGCGTTGTTCAGCTCGGACAGAATGCGCCGCGCGGCGTCACTCTGCGCCCGCATAAAGGATATCATCTCCACCCCTTCCAATGGCTCCCCATCTGCTATTTTTTGCCGAAATATCTCAAGTGTCATCATAGCCCTTCTCTCACAATCTCTTTTATTTCCCGAGCTTATATCACGAAATGTCTCTTGTTGTCAATCCGTTTTGCATTCCATCGCAAACGCCACATCCGTCCCAAGAAAAAGCACCTCCAATGGTAATTAACGGCACATCATGCAGCGCAAGACGTTGGTTATTTACGATTTACGATTTACAAATAATGCGCAGCGGAGCTGCGGACGGCGAGTAAACAGCGCAGATGCGCTGTCCATACGCACTTACAGCCGTCGTGCGTGTTGTACATCGTACATAGCAACCGCATTTTCTAATGCGGTTGCCCTTGGGGCTTTCTTAAATATCTTGCTTTATCCTTCTTTCAGGCTTAAAATCAACGCAGCCATGGGAAATTTTCGATCCGTTCTTATCCTGTCCGCTCTGCTTGCTTCCTGCGAATTTATCCCAAATAATGCCGCAGAAGTCTCTGGCGCCAGTGCTCCCTCGCCATCATACAAAGAGACCACCATTCCACCGCAAACGGTGATTCCTTACGATCGGGATGGAGTGAAGACAGGCTCTTACAAAAAAAGTGGTACGGCAATCAATCAGTATGATCAATACGGAAAGAAAATAGGTTCGCTGAAAGAAACTTCAAACGGATATTCCTCCTACGACAAATACGGAGCCAAAACGGGGAGCTTCAAAACAAACGGCGCCACAACCACGCAATACGATAAGTATGGTTCAAAAATAGGAACTTATAAGACCAGCTCAACTGGCGTTACAACCTCCTACGACAAGTACGGAAGGAAGACGGGAAGTTTCAAGGAAGACTCCTCCGGACGCATCACAGAATACGATAAAAACGGGAAAAAAATTGGAAGCTACAAGCAAAAGCGCTAAACAAAATGCCAGCATCGTTGGAAAGCGAAAGGGAAGGCTGCACATGGCAGCGATGGGGAGCGTCTGCGAGTCTTTGGTGGTGTCCATAAAAGATCCCCTTGTTCCTCCTCACGCCAATCCAATGTTTGCCTCCCCCTTACCCGTCAATTTGCTCACTCTTCGGCATTTTTAAGGATTCATGGTTCATTCTTTCATCATTTGTTTCTTAGTTAAAAATTGAAACGCAGGGCAACAGAATACTGCCGGCCGGTAAAGCCTCGTTCACCCGTGGCATCTCGACCGGAGGCATGAGTGTACTCGGTGCCGAGCATGATCCGGGCGCGATCAGACTTCTCCGGATCGAGGTAGAAATTGACGCCGAAATAGAACGACTGTGAGAGATCGCAAGTGGTGGAATACGTGCTGTTGGTGGAGGCGTAGCGACCGCCACTCTCCACGGCGTTGCTGCCGATGGTTAGAGCATACCGAAATACGGCCTCCACCCGTGGACTGATGCGGTAGGTGGGGATGAACGAGACGCCGCCTACATTCTCCGCGTTCTCCCGCCTGCCTGTGGACGCCGTCACATTGAAACCCGCCATCGCTTCCGCCATGAAACCGAACTTGCCACGTTTCGCCTCCCATGTGAGTGCCACAACATCCCGCGCGCCCGGTCCCTCGTATGATACGAATTCATTTGAGCTACTCCCGTTCACGAAGGAGTGCATCCAATCGAGATACACCCTGCTCTGCTCTTTGAAGGAATAGCTAATAGAAACGCCAACCATCGCGTTGGTATCGGTACGAAAAGCGGGCTCAAGCCACAGGTTATCGTGCTGCCCGTTTAACCATGCGCCGAGCAGCCACCCCCACTTAGCGTCGGCATCTGAGTTCTTGAAAGAAATGCCGTAGAGTGCTTCCGGCGCAAGCTGGTTCACTAAATCACTGCGTTCAATTGTGGGCAGCTTGGAATCTGAGATGCGGTATTCGCCGATGAACGCCGGTTTGCTCTTGCCAAGTGTAAAGGTGACCGGCTTAAAATTCCCCTGCACATACAGCTCGTACACCGCTGCTTGGGAACGACCGCGCTCCCACCGACCATCGCTGTATTTGTACCGTCCGTTCAGCCCGCCAATATCCCAATCGCTGAGCAGTGTAAAATGCCTCAACACCCTTGCCTGGACACCGATGCGGAACCTTCGCCATTCATCATTACCTCGTCTGCCAGCCCCGGCAGAAGCTCCCTTCACACGGCCCGCACCGCCTGCGGGGTCCACATACCCCCACTGGTACTGTGGACGCATACGCAGACTGATTTCCTGGACGTAGGGATTATCCGCATGATCACGTTCGGCATCAAATATCTTAAATGAACGCGCCAAGGTGTCACCCCAGCTCAACTCTCCTTCGGAGGCCGAAACCGCACATGCCGAAGCCAACAGTATGAAATAGAATCTTCTCTTCATCATCGTACGTCACCACATCCGGTGACACTTCTTTTCTACCGCATCAATTCGCCATCCTGCAAGACATGTACCATGAAACTTTCGTCCCAGAACGTGTGGCGAGATTGCTACGAGTTGCAATATCAAGAGGTGAAACACTGTGTTTATATACCGGAAATAGAGTTTTTTCTTGCATCTTCTCCCGAAAATGATAGGATAGCCCCGTTATCACGAAGTACAACTTACTATCATGAGAACTCGTATTACCCCCCCCATTTGTTATTAGCTCATTCTAGGCGTTTTATGACAGTCAGCGTCTTGGCTGCTGTCGTTTTTCCCTGTGCATTGGCACAGCAATATGTTCAGCCGGTTTCAGTCATTCCTGGACAGGCCTTTCAATTAGGAAACGTCACGTACGTTCCGGCGACTTCCGCACAAACGGTGATTCCCATTCATCAGGTTCCGTCTCAACCTACCTCTGGGCAAAGCACGCAAAAGCTGCTTCCACTTACCTCGGTGACAACAGCAACGCCAGCAACCGTAATACCTGCCGCGGTTCCGTCTACCGTACGCCCGGTTTCCAACCGTCCGCACTCACGCTATGAGGCGCCGCCCACTTCGGCGCCAGGATCTGTAACCTCCCTTACGACGACTCCGCCAACCCCGACAGTAGCGACGTCTCCCACGATCACGCTGGTGAGTAGGGCGAATAAGCCGAACTTCAGCATTGAAATTACCGGCTCATATAACTTTGCAACAAGACGCATTTATTCGGGATACGAGGGGGATGGACCAGAAGTAAACACTACCGGCATAGATCTGACCTTCCTCTACCACATCAACCCCAAAAACGCCATCACGTTCCGTGTCGGATACTCTTTCGGTACTGATGACGAGACGAATACGGTATATACTGGCTACGGTAGTTATATTGATTACAACCTCGATTTTGATGTCAGTAATCTCTACTTCATGCCCGGCTACAGAGGATCAACTTCCATCTCGGATTCTGCCTCTCTCTTCTGGGGTTTTAATCTCGGCATTGTGAGCGAGCATGTGAAAGCTACAGAAACGATTCCTGGCTACTTTTCCGGCTCCATCTCCGCTTCAGAAGTTGGTTTTGCCTATTCCATTGAAGTAGGAACAAGCATCCGTTTTTCACCTAACGCTGGGATTGTAATGGCCGCCATCCTCTCCGGATCCACAGCTGAACCGTCTGAAGACGGAGAAAAAATAAAGCAGCAGGTTCTGAACCCGGGACTACGTTTCGGAGTCACCATCAGCTTCTGATATTTTCCTCTCACCACTCATCGCCACTAAACCTCGCTCAGGAATCTGGGCGAGGTTTTTCTTGCTCGGCGTTTCTACCTTGCCCCAATTCTACCTCGCAGGAGAGAAGACGGAGTAGAAGATGAGTCATCAACGGAGCAGTTCGGCGGGAAGTTGGCTGATGGCAAACAAGGGGATGTCGAGCAAAGAGCAGCTGCGCGCGGTTCCGTCCGTGTCACTATAAGCGTAGGAAGACACGCCGTAGCTATGCATGGAGGTGCGAGCGATTTTTTCGGGATTATAGCGTTTGCAGTAACTGCGCAGACTCTTGGCGCGCAGGTTTAGCTCAGCCTTCGCCTCCAGCGGCACCACTCCCTGCTCCGTTTCCAGCAGGAAATCTATCTCCGCCTGCGCCTTCTCTGCCAGCCAGAAGTAGGGCTGTTGTTCGCACTCGGCCAGCAATTGCTGAAAGACGTACTGCTCTGTGAGTGCTCCCTTGAATTGTCCGAACACCGCATTCTTCTCCACCAACACAGCGGAAGGCAGCCCGGCCTGTGCAGCCAGCAGACCGACATCGAGAGGGAAAAGTCTGAATTGTTCATCTCGGTAACCCGAGAGCGGCAACTGCGGTTGCCTCACATTGTAGGCTGCGTGAAGCAAGCCGGCTTCCTGTAACCATGTGATAGGTGCGCGATAAGTGGACGATTTAGCGCCGCGCACGATATCCGCCAGCACAAAACGCTTGTTATCAGCCAACTGAGTGGGGATGGAATCCCATACGTCACACAGACGCACCACCTCGGACTCCGGAGCGTGTCGGCTAAAATCGGCCCGGTAATCCGCGAGCAGCCCCATCTGCACTTTTCGCACTTGCACAAATTGACCGGTCTCCAAATACGCCTTGACCGCCTCCGGCATGCCGCCGATATAGAAGTAGTTCCGCAGCAGGTTTTCGTACACGTCTTGAAAGCGCGTGATGGTTTCCCAGTCCCGCTTTCGCAGCAATTCTGCATAACGCTCATGGCCTGTGGCCGTCAAAAATTCGGTGAAGGTGAGCGGATAAAGCATCACGCGATCCACCTTCCCCACGGGAAAACCTATGCTACGATGTAGCTCCACGCCCAGCAGCGACCCGGCGGCGATGATATGGTATTCCGGCGCTTCCTCGCAGAAGAATTTGAGCGATGACAGCGCCGCCGAGCATTCCTGAATTTCGTCCAGAATGATCAGTGTTTCACCCGGGCGTACCTCCACCCCACAAATCAGCTGGATATCCTCCAGAAGGCGTTTCACGTCCGAACTGCGCTCGAAGGCCTCTCGCATTGCCGACGACTTGTCGAAACGAACATAGGCTACCCACTGATACTGTTCCTTGCCGAACTCCCTTGCTAGCCACGTTTTTCCCACCTGCCGTGCCCCCAGTAGCAGTAAGGGCTTGCGACGCGGACTCTTGCGCCATTCTTCCAGTTTTTTGATAGCTTCTCGTTTCATGACTTCAGCTCGTTTTTCATCGTAACCATAATGCGCTGATTTGTCAATATAATTTCCCAAAATCGAAGGAATTTTGCTTCATTTTGGTCTCAAAACAGAAGGAACTTTGGCTGCTTCACTTCCCAAATTCAAAGAAAAATTTGTCCTATTCGGTCGCAAAATCGAAGGAACTCGCCCATTCTATGGCTTCCGAGACGATGGCATATTGGAATCCTGATCCCATCTTTTGCGCACATAAACCCTCTCTATAAGAACACACTGATAATCAACACCAATTCTCAAATTCAAAGGAATTTTGCCTCGTTCTTGTCCAAAAACAGAAGGAACTCTGGCCGTTTCACTTCCCAAATCCAAAGGGAAATTTATCCCATTCGGTCGCAAAATCGAAGGAACTTGCCCAATCTATGGCTTCCGAGACAATGGCAAATTGGGATTTTGATCCCATCTTTTGCGCACATAAACCCTCTCTATAAGAACACACTGATAATCAACACCAATTCTCAAATTCAAAGGAATTTTGCCTCGTTCTTGTCCAAAAAACAGAAGGAACTCTGGCCGTTTCACTTCCCAAATCCAAAGGAAAATTTATCCCATTCGGTCGCAAAATCGAAGGAACTTTGTCTATATCCACCAGAAAAATCCCGCTCACTCTGCCCGCACGCGCTCGGACAGACCTCTCTCGATCGGGGTGGCAGTGCGTTGTACTTCCACGCTTGTTCTAAAAGCAGTTCAACGACAAGATTCCCACTCACTGTTGACGGATTCGCCGCTTCTTCAACCGTCTCAAGGTGCAACCATGTTGTGCCAAACTGCGACTTTACCAGCGGGGACGCGAAAGGCAGCGTTGCCTTCGGGATCAATAGTGACCTGTTCGTCCGGATAGCAGCCGGTAGCCTCCATCCAACGTTCACCTGCGTGCAGCTTGCCCACGTTTATTACTTTCTCTCCATCTCCCTGGTTAGAAATCAGTAAGACCAAGCCCGAACTCGCGTGTTGCGCGTCTCCACTGCGTACGAATCCAACGACATGGGGATCATCAAAATAATCCCACTGCTCGCCGTAGGCACGCTCACGCCGCACTTTCAGAAGCGTGTCGATCACTCCGCGATGAATGGATTCCTCTCCACCTGTGCCATAATAATCTCCGTAGAAAATACAGGGGTAACCCGCTTTTTGCAACAGTATGATGGCATACGCCGCCGGCTTGAACCAGTCTGCCACCGGAGATTCAAGAGATTGTCCGGCTTGCGAGTCGTGATTGTCCACAAAGGTGACGGCAAGGGTAGGATGCGTTTGTACGAGGGAGCCTTGAAAAAGAATCCGTAGATCGGAGTCCGCTCCCTTTTGCGAAACTTCGTGGAGTTTGAAATGCAGAGGGACATCGAAGAGATCCATTTGTTCTTCTGTCGCATCAAGGAAAAAGTCGAGCTGTCCGTCATCATTTTTCCAGCACTCGCCAACAGCATAAATTTCGCGCTGAAAATTGCTGCGTACGCTGCGCAGGAAGTTCGCAACGAATTCGCGCGAGATATGCTTGACCGCATCCATTCGGAAGCCATCTAGGTTAAACTCCCGAATCACCCATTCGCCCCAGTGTGTGATTTCTCGCACCACTTCCGGGTGTTTGTAGTCCACGTTGGCAAACATAAGGTAATCATAATTACCCTTCTCCTGATCTGTGTCATGACTCCAGTCTTTACCATCCCCTTCGATTTTAAAGACGCTACTTTCATGGCGACGCACATCATAATCAATTCCGGAAAAATGATACCAATGCCATTCGAAGTCCGAGTACTTTTTACTGCGTCCGGGAAAGGTAAAATGGGTCCAACCCTCAATTTCGTACGCATCCCCGAGTTGTTCATTGCGGTTTTCCTCATTCACCCGCTTCGCATAGAAAGTTTCTTTCTCGTCCGCCCCCGCTTTGTGGTTGAGGACGGCATCGAGATAGACTTTGATGCGCTGGTCGTGAAGAGCACGGATAGAAGCTTCAAACTCCTGTCGTGTTCCATATTTCGTGCGCACGGTTCCTTTCTGATCGAACTCTCCGAAATCGAAAAGGTCATAGGTGGCGTATCCGACATCCCCAGGTTTCATCGCCTTGTAGGCCGGGGGAACCCAAACCGCGGTCACGCCTATTTGCGATAAATGCTGTGCATCCTCCGCAAGCTTTCGCCACAGAGAACCATCATCGGGCAAATACCACTCAAAGTATTGCATCATCACGCCGTTCTTCATCATGACTTCCAAAATATGCCCCAACAATTGAAAGGCCAAGAAGATAGAGCCAACTATTAGGACAGTCGCGTTCCGAGTGCGATTCCTCAGTCCCCGGTGCACCCAATAAAAGCGGCTTGGGGCAAGGTGCTGCCAAGCCACTTCCGGGATGTTTGCTTCCTCTACGGAAGGAGGAATAGGGAGAATCTGAAATCAGCGATGACTGTGGTAGATTTTACTGATGATCTTCCAGCCATCCTTCGTCTTGATCAGGTTGAACATATCAGAGTAACGAGGGCCACCCTGCTTGTCGGTTTCCACCCGAGCCTGAGCGATGTCCTTTTCAATGACCACCGAAGAAATCACGGCCGCTTGATCGCCGACGCCCGGGGCGCTGTCAATGACGTCGAAAAGGATTTGAATCGGACCGCCCTTCAATTCCCCGTTTTCCGTCCAATACATGGTGGCGCCCTCGTGGAAGGCGGGCTTCATGATGGAACTTTTTCCCTGGGCGCAGCCCTCGAGATAGAGTCCTATGGTATGGCGAATAGACTCGTAATCAGAGACTTCAGTGCAGCATGTCGTATTCATGTTGGTGTGATTGGTTGGGAGTTCATCCGCCGCCAACATGGCAGCGGAACAGATGATGGTGAGCAAAAGAGATTTGCGCATAATGCTTACTTTATCCCTTCATGAACTTTTTGTAAAGTATGCACAATTTAGTAATATTCTATATAAAATCGTATTTACTATGGAAAAAGAAAGTAAGATAATTCCGCATCGCACTTGACTTTTCAGCTCTTCCGAATACAATTTTCTTATGCGGAAAAATAAATTTGCGAAGTTTCATTGCACGCTGGAAGCGACACAGGCTATCATTGCAGGCAAGTACAAGGCGCTCATCATTTGGCACCTCAATGATTCCGGCGTCATGCGCTTCAGTGAACTCCAGCGCGAGCTCCCGCAAGCAACGGCTAAAATGCTCACCATGCAACTACGCGAGATGGAGGAAGACGGCATTATCCACCGCAAATTGTACCCTGTTGTCCCTCCCAAAACAGAATACCGCCTCACCCCGCTCGGAAAAAGCATTGTTCCCATCATCCTCTCCATGTGCGAATGGGGCGAAAAGTATTTCCGCCATCTGGGCATTCCTTCCCCGGATGAGCGGTGATGAAAACTTCCTGACCAACAGCAGGAACCGACATTCGCTGCCTTCGCGAGATCGAGCGGACGGCATATCACACGATACTAAACGTTACATAACTCCCTATCTCCTCGGTCTCATTCTCTCGCCTCATCCCAAAATAAGCTCGCTGTTAATTTTAATTTAGGCATGAAAATTAAAATTGTATCTCAGTTTGTTTAACATATCTCCTTTTCTCTCGCAGGCACTCCTTCCATCCCTCATGTGGCGAAATTGTCACCCACGCAAACTTGTTCAGCGGACGTAAAGGTGGTACAGGAGAAACGTATGAATGAAGAAAATGATATATTCCCGGCACTCAGCCGGAGGGTGATTGAACTGGTAAGCCGCATTCGCCTGTGTTTGTTCGAGATTGACGTTGCTACGGCACTGCGACTGCGCGCGGAGTGCCATTCTCTGCTCAATGCCACACGAAAAGCCGAGGGAGGAAGCCGGAGTTCCCTGCTGATTGGTGTATGCACACCGGAGGAGCGTTTGCAGCTTGTACAAACGGCACAACGTTTCAGCCGCCTCGGTCGCATCGTGCATCAAGCCGAGCAAATCGTAAGCAGCATCCCGGAGATTGCCGGAAAAGTTGATGCGCAGGATATCGAATCCTTCAAGCCCATCTACATGATGGCCGAGGTGGAGCTGCGTGATGCCGTTCTCTCTATCCTGCGGGACGACGCGCAACTCGCTCACGGGGTAGCAAAAAGGGACGAGGATTTGGACGCTCTGTACGCTGCAGAGATCAAGCGTATTTTCCAAAGCGCCTCGGCCGCTCTGTTCTACGACTTCCGAGTGGGGACAAACCTGCTGTTCATTCTGCGCGCCATCGAACGCGTCGGCGACCATGCCAAGACGCTCGCCGTTCCCTCCTTTTACCTGCTCACTTCGCAGAAAAAGGGGTGCATTTCTGGACCAGTCTGCTAAACTATGCCCATGGAAATCCTGATTGTTGAGGACGATACCGACATTGCCGAGTTAGTAGCGTACAATTTGGAACGACAAGGCTGGCATGCCTCCCTCTGCCACCACGGCAGTGAGGGTCTGGAACTCATCCGACGCACCCATCCGGATCTCGTCATTCTGGACATTATGTTGCCGGGCATGGATGGTCTGGAAATTTTCCGCCGCATGAAGGAGGATGAATCCACGCGGGAAATCCCGGCTCTTTTCCTGACCGCCCGAGCTCAGCTGGACGACCGTCTCACGGGACTCAAACTGGGAGCGGATGATTACATCACCAAACCGTTCAGCCCGAAAGAACTCGTCCTGCGAGTCCGCAACATCCTGCAACGTGTCAATCGCTCGGCAGCGCGCCTCATCGTGCACAGCGGTCCTCTCTGTTTGAACAAGAACACGATGGTCGCCACCCTGAACGGGGAGAATCTGAATCTCACGCCCATTGAATTCAAGCTGCTCGCCTACCTTGCTGAACGCCCCGGGAAAGTACAAGACCGCTACGAACTGCAGCACATCCTGCTTGGTTACGCGGACGCCTCACTCTCCCGCACGCTCGACACGCACGTGAAACGCCTGCGCCAGAAACTCGGCGACCAAGCCGCCTGCATTGTGACCGAGCGGGGCATCGGTTATTCATTCAGACCTTTCCTGACGTCGGAGGAAGGGTGATGATTTCTATCACGTTCCGGACAATAAACGTCGTACTTCTTCGGAAAACGGTCAATCG
>CANQSS010000020.1 GCA_947626545.1 uncultured Akkermansia sp.
TCTGAGGAAACAAATCAACCTTCCTTTTTTTTGTCTTCTCTTACCCTCCCTCATTATTTTCTTGGGACACGTGTGCTTCATTGCTGGGGCTTGAAAAATAGTATCCCTTAATTTCTCCGGGAATGAGGTGTCGATAGAAACACATGTCCCGCGCTTCTTGGCGGCTCAGCGGCTGCTTTTCCTTCTCGAGCGCCGTCAAAAAATCGCTCAGGTCTCCGTGAGATAAGTCGCCGGCTGTTTTGCCGGATTTGCTCTTGATGGAGGCATCCGCCCCCTTCGCCACGAGCCAGCAGACCGCAAGACGATTGCCCCGCGCAGCGGCGTGCATGAGGGCGGTCTGCCCGAGCTTGTCCACGGCGTTGATGTCGCCGCCTTTTTCGATGGCTTTGAGTTTTTTGAGCAGAGAGGCGGCACGCTTCTGCTCCTTGCTGAGTTTTATTCCCTTCGCTTGCTTTCCCGTACCTGCCGGAAAGAGAAGCTCCACTCCCTGCTGCGGTACACTCCCTGCTGCGCTTTCCTTCGCTGATGTCGCCCCCGTGAACCAAAGGACACAGGCAATGGACAAAAATATAAACCACTTAAAATAAGTCAAATAACAAATTCGGGGGGTAGCGACGATGTGTGACATAACGAATGCTTGAGTGACTGGTGAAAGGCTATCAGTTTTATCCTACCAAAGCAAGTGAAAAAATCGGGGCAGACGCAATTAGATTTTGCGGGAAAGGGGACGGGAGAGGAAGGAGGTTGAGAGGGGGATTAAGACAGAGGTCTTTGCAGGGTACGGCAAAAAACTGATATACTTTTGACGTTCTATTTTTGAGGTAAATTATTGCTGTGGGTGGCTGGCCTCGCAGACGCCGACCGTTTTCCGCGAGCCAATGGCTCGCAAATTTCCAAATCGCACATCGTACGTTGACTCACCGGCACCACCCTACTGGTTGCTTCGGAGTCGCCCCACGACTCCTTACCCCTGCGGGGCAGCGCATGCGCGCTGTCCATACGCACTTACGGCCGTCGTGCGTGTTGTAAATCGTACATAGGCAAACGCATTTTCTAATGCGGTTGCCTTGCGGAATCGACTTGCCTGCTGGGAAATTTTATGTTAGACTGTACTGCGCAGATACGAAAAGAGCACTATGATACGTTTCTCGTCTTTCCGTAACATTTCTTTTGCCTTATTAGCGGGACTTTTTGCACCGTGCTTGTGGGGGACTCCTTCCGGCGTGGCAAAGGCGAACGCAGGCAAGAGTGTGCCGCGCCCCGCGCATTGTAGCAACGGGGTTTTTTCATTGTGCGAGGCAGCTCGTGACGGCAACGAAAAAATCGCTACCAAGTGCCTGAAGGAAGGCTATGCGGTGAATATGCGCAATGAAATGGGTATGACTCCCCTGCATCTCGCTGTGTCGGGAGGGCATTTGAAGATGGTACGCCTGCTTTTGCAGAAGGGAGGCGACGTTCTGTCCAGGGATAAGCAAGGGCGCACACCGGCTGACCTTGCAGAGGATGGGGCTGTCGCGGAGGTGCTCAAGGCTGCCCATGATAATCGAGTTCGGGAGTTGGAATTGTTCAAAAGTGTGGCAGCTGGTGAAAGCGATGCCCTGCGTGAGGCGTTGGCAAAGGGTAACAGACCGGATATCTATGCGGAGGATGGAGTAGATACTTTGGTTTTCACGGCTATTGAGACCAATAACAACGAGGCGCTTGCCATGCTGCTGAAAGCGAAAGCAAACACGGATGCACGGCGACGCGATGGTAAAACACCGTTGCATGTAGCTGCCGGTATTGGGAATGTGCCGGCGATCGATTTGCTGTTGAAAGCCGGGGCTGATCCTATGGCATTGGCAAACAACAAGGCATGTCCCCTCCACGAAGCCGTATATTACGGGAAGACGGCTGCATTTAAGGCTCTGCTTCCGGTGTACACGAGGGTTAATTTCAGCCCGGAGAAGGCGGATTCTCCGGTGTACATGGTCATCAATCTGGGCAATGCGCAGATGCTCGATGAGCTGCTGAAGGCCGGTTTGAGGGTGAATGCTCCGAACTTTGCGCGGCGGCCTTTGTTGATAGAGGCGGTTAAGGCAAAACGAACCGATATGGTCCAGCGACTATTGAATGCCGGGGCCGACAGAAATGGCAAGGATGAGCAGGGACGCACCGCCAATGATTATGCTGATGATGCTTTGCGTCGGATGATTAACGGTTAACAAGTTGTACTAATTTTTTCAACGTGCTATGATTCACGCATTCATTACTCGTACTATTTGGGGAATTGTGCCGGTTCTCTTCCTAGGATTTGCATCTGCCGTCCACGCTGTAACCGGTACCGGACGGACCACGCCGACACACGACCCTTCCGTTCCCCAGTTTACCGATTATACCGGGATCAATCAAGGGGATTCTGAGAAGAAATACCGCCATCGTCTCATTCGCGCCTACCTCAGTAACGAAGAGGTGCGTCGTCGCATGAAGATCAACAGCTATTCCTCGTTCGAGAATCCTACCGGCATCTTTTTCAAAGCGGGCGAAACGGCAGAGATTACCGTCAGCGGTTTGTCAGATCACCCTTTGAATCTACTCATCTGGGATTTCAAACCGGGCAGGGGGGAAGATCGATACCCTCTCCATGAAGGTAAAAATTCCATCACAGTGAAAAACCCGGGTCTTGCCTACATCGATTATCGCGATGTGAATCCGGGTAGCACGCCTGTCATCACTGTCGATATTAGGGGCGGTGCCATTAACGGCGTCTTTACACCACAGGACAACCAGGAAACATGGAAGCGGCTGCTTGCCGGGGCGGTGTGCGATGTGTTTGATATGCTGGGCGAGCGCTGCCAGCTGACGTTTGAGGTGGAATCTCTACGCAAATATTGTCCGGAACAGGGACCGGAATTGCTGGCCCTCTACGACCATATCATCGAGTTGGAGCAGGATGAGGTGCTCGGTTGGAAGAAGGATAAATCGCACCCCGGCAATCACATTCACGGGCGAGTGCAGTGGACGGGGTTTATGCACGCGGATGGCTACGGCGCCGCATACGTGAATTGGACTATGAAAGACTTGGCAAATGTCGATCGACTATGCCGGAGTTCTTGGGGGGTGGCGCATGAGTTCGGGCATGTGAATCAGACCCGACCCGGTATGCTTTGGGTGGGTACCACTGAGATTACGAATAACATCTGCTCCGCGTGGGTTAATTACAAACTTTGCCCGGAGCACATGCGCCTTGAGCATGAGGTTTGCGCGAATGCTGATAAGATGGGAATGCGAGGCGGACGTTTCGATTGTTTCGTAAACAGTGCTATTGTCAAACGGCAGCTCTGGCAATTTCAGGCAGGAGGGGACCGCGGCCTGTTCAGCCCGCTCGCGCGGTACGACTCGGGAGACGTGTTCGTGGGGCTGGCTCCTTTTTGGCAGCTCATGCTCTACAACACTGTGGCTCGTGGCAACAAAGACTTTTATCCGAGTATCTACCACAGCGTACGCTCTACGGATGAATCAAAAATGACCAACGGAGAACTGCGGGCGCTTTTTATGAAACGGGCATGTGATGCCGCCAAGCTCAACCTTACGGATTATTTCCTGAAGACGGGGATGGCAGCCCCTGTGGATCGGGAGGTGGATGATTACGGAGTGTCGTGCCTGACCGTTACGGACGAGATGGTGCAGGAGGTGCTTAACTACATCTCCCGCTATCCGAAGCCGGATTCGGATGTCATATATTATATCACGGCCAACAGCGTGCCTATTTATCGTGACAAGCTTAATATCGAGACTTCCCCGAATGCTCCGAAGATTGAGCTGCCGGTTGGGCGCGTAGATATTCCGGGTGATGCGTGGAAGAATGCCGTAGCGTTTGAAGCTTACAGTGGGAAGAAACTCATCCGCGTGTCGCTGCTTGGGCTCAACCACGAGGATAATACGACGACAACCGTGATTTGCCCGCCGGAAACCGATACGCTTAAGGCTGTACAATGGGACGGCAAGCGCGTTACCATCGCGCGCCTTCCCAATGATAAAGAAACTCGCGAAAGGTGGCAAAGAGGAGTATTGCTGTCACAGCTTCTTGGTGCTATCGAAACGGGGCAGACCAAGACGCTCAGGAAATTGCTCAAGGAAGTGGAGGATGTTAATGCTCCGCTCGACGATGGGGGTAATACGCTGCTAAATGCAGCCATCGAAGCGCAGAAACTCTCCTGCGTTCAGGCGCTTTTGAAGGCAGGTGCGGATCCGAATGCCGCGCGGAAGCTGGACGGCAAGACGATGCTGCACGTAGCCGCAGGACTGGATAACACGGCTATAGCGCGCGAGCTCATAAGCGCCGGAGCGAATTTGCAGGCTTTGTCCGGTAATGGGGCGTACCCGATACATGAGGCCGTGTGGAACAACAAGCCGAGAATGCTCAGACTACTTTTGCCCTACTACAAGGATTGCAATTATAGCCCGAACGGCGGCATCAACGGATACCCGGTCACGATGGCCATCAACAGGGAGAACCCACAGTTGCTTGAGGAAATCCTTAAGGCGGGTATCGATGTGAATGATGCGTGTTTTGCGGATGAACCTCTGCTGATCCAGGCAACAAAGCGCCGCGATGAAACGAAGGTTCGGATGCTTCTGAAGGCCGGGGCAAACCGCGATGCTGTGGATCGCAACGGGAAAAAAGCCATTGATTATGCAGAGGGGAGCCTGCGAGATATTCTGCGGTAATTCCTTTCTTCTGCTTTCGCAGGAACGCGTTCAAGCTTCGCAATCGTACCTCGTACATAGGCAAACGCATTTCCTAATGCGTTTGCCTTGGGGGCGGAGTCCAAACTTCTTGACAGGAGAAGGGAGGGATGGTAGGCTTGCAGCATGTCACATGTTCGCGTGTATGGCAGGGAAAATCTGCCGAAGCAGGCTTCGCTTTTTTTGCCAAATCGGATTGATGAGGCGACGCGTGAAGTGTTGGAGGAAGAACTCGGAGGGGTAGGGAAAGTGGTGTACGTGGTGGAGGAAGAATTGCAGCCGGATTCAAGTATCATGGGGAAGTTGGATGCGGCAAGGGTAGTGAAATTCCGTTTTCGAACGAGTAAGAGTCGTGAATTGCGCGAGAGGTTGATGGAGCATTTGTCGGCTGGTCAGCATATCGTGTTTTTACCGGGAAGACCGGCGCAGACTATGAGCTGCTTATCAGATGTACCGAAGCCATTTATGATGCAGCTGGGGGCTCTGCACATTTCACCGGTGCCGGTGTTCACGGGGTTTTACCGCAAGAGCATCTGGTCTGCTTGCACCACGGAGTCAGTTCATGATTGGGGGGTGCTGCGAATCATGCCAAAATTGACACCCGGTCCGCAGAGTGGGGAACGCACGCTGGAGGCGTGGTTACAAGCGTCGTCAGAAGAGTTCGAACAGCACCCCATGCTGGAGGTTTCGCTGGGCCGTTTGCTGGTGGAGGGATTTAAGCGCAACTCGCATTCTGAACTTATAGATGGGATGGATGGCTCGAAGCTCGGGTATGTGAAATTGCTGGGGGTTGCGCTGGCTTTAGCCAAAGAGTTGAAGCGACGTGTAAAGGAGCCGCGACTCGGGATTATTCTACCCCCGGGAAAGGGTGGAATGATTGCCAACTATGCCTGTATTTTCGCCGGTATCGTGCCGGTGAATATTAACTACACTTCGTCGGAGTCTGCCATGCACAGCATCGTGCAGCAGAGCGGAATACAACATTTTATCACTGCGCGTGCTTTCATGAACAAGCTGCCGCATTTCTCGTGGCCAGCGGAGGAGACATTGCTGCATTTGGATGTGTTGCTCAAGGAAATTGGACTTGCGCGTATAGCGGCGTGGGTGGCATTTGCGAAGGTGACTCCGGCTTCGCTTATTGTGCGGACCTTCAAGTTGGATGCGCGCCGTGGCAATGATGAGGCGGCGCTCATTTTTACGTCCGGCTCCTCAGGTAAACCGAAAGGAGTGGCTTTCACGCACCGCATGATCATTGCCAACATGTGCCAGTTGCTCAGCAAGGTGTATCTGCCGCCGGGCAGTCGCTTTCTGTGCAGCTTGCCCATATTCCACAGCTTTGGTCTGACGGTGTGCACCATGTTGCCCGCGGTGTATGGCTTCAGCATGGTGACATATCCTTCGCCGTTGGAAGCAAAGACGCTCAACAAGCTCATCGAAAACCACAAGTGCGTGCTTGTGCTCACCACTCCCACTTTTGCGCGAGCTATGCTGCGCCGCGCCAATCCTGATAGTTACCGTAGCGTGCGTTATTTCATCGTAGGCGCGGAGAAATTGCCACGGGATTTGTCGGAGGCGTTTGAGGCTCGCTGTAAAGTGCACTTGCTGGAGGGGTATGGGCTGACCGAAACGGCTCCGGTTTGTTGCGTCAACTTGCCGGATGCTCCGCCATCAGCTACTAGCCCCTACTACGTGCCGGCCGATTGTGAGGGTACTGTGGGGCAGGTTCTGCCGGGACTTGCCGTGCGCATCACTGACCCCGACGATGACAGCCGCGTGCTCCCTCTCACGGAACAAGGGATGATTTGGCTGAAGGGGGCGAACGTCTTTCGGGGCTACATCGGTTCCGAAAAGCTCAATGAGGGACTTTTCCGCGGTGGTTGGTTTAAGACGGGCGATTTGGGCAGCGTGGATCTTAACGCATTCTTGAGTCTCGGCGGGCGTCGTTCACGCTTTTCCAAAATCGGCGGTGAGATGGTGCCGCATGAACTGGTGGAATCCGCTATCGAAAATTTTGTGCAGCGCCCTGCTGAATTCCCGCAAGATGAGCGAATGGTGTGTATCGTTGGCGTGCCGGATGCTCAGAAAGGGGAAGCTCTGGTGCTACTTTCCTGCGTGCATAGCGGAAACCTGACTCAAGCGTTGGACGACATCCGCACGCATCTCATCTCTGAGGGCATACCGCGGTTGTGGTGCCCGCGTGAGATCATTCCGGTGGAGATTATCCCGATGCTCCCCACCGGGAAGCTGGATTTACGCGGGTGTAATATGCTGGCGCAGGAAGCATTGGGTATGGCAGTTCCGACCGATTGACATCACACACGTCCCAATAAAACATTGTCTATATATTCATAAATCGTACATCGTACATAGGCAAGCGCATTTCCTAATGCGCTTGCCTTGGGGGGCTTGGACGTGAATTGCCGTACGACTCAGAGCTGCATTTTCCCCGGGTTGAAAATATTCTGCGGATCAAGGGCATGCTTGAGAACGTGGTGGAGTTCCATGGCGACGGAACCAATGGCGCTAGGGAACCACGTTGCTTTTGCCAGGCCTATGCCGTGTTCTCCCGTGATGCTGCCCCCATGGGAGAGAACCCAGGCAAAGAGCAGGTGCAGCAAGGCATCCGCCCGGGAGCGCAATTCTTCCCCCTGCGTGTTGCGCGGCACCATGATGTTGGTATGAATGTTGCCGTCCCCAGCGTGGCCAAAGCAGGCGATAGGGATGGAATTTTCCCGTTGCAGGTCGGCACAATACTGCACGAAGTCTGCAAGCTGAGAACGCGGAATGACCACATCCTCGTTCAGTTTGGTAAGTCCGGTTGCTTTCAGACTCTCCGAGAAACCGCGGCGCAGCTGCCAGAGAGCCTCTATATCGTCCTCGTTGAGCGCTGCTTGCGTATGCGTAGCACCTAGATCAGTCAGAAGTTGAGTGAGCTCCCTCACTTCGGTGGCTACTGCATCATCGGCTCCATCCACTTCCAGCAGCAAATGCCCGCAGGCATCCGCAGGGATGGCATCGCCCAGATGTCTGCGTGCTGCCTGCAGGGTGAAAGCATCGGCAATTTCAAGTGCGCACGGGAGATGGCCCGCCTGCAACACAGCCTGCACGGCCTTGGCCGCTGCGGGAAACTCCGGGAAAGTTGCCTGCAGCGCCGCCCGCGCTCGGGGAGCAGGAATGATGCGCAAAATAGCCTGTGTGATCATCCCGAGCATGCCCTCACTCCCGCAGAAGAGGCCGACGAGATCAAAGCCCTGCTTGTTCTTGTGGGTGCGTCCGCCGCAGGTGAGTACCCGTCCATCCGGTAGCACGACGGTGAGCCCCAGCACGTACGCGCGCGTGACGCCGTATTTCAGGCAGCGAGGACCGCCCGCATTCGTGGAGATATTGCCGCCGATGGTGGAATCCTTGCGCGAGGCCGGATCCGGAGGGTAGAACCAGCCGAGGCGCGAGCAGGCATCCTGCAACTCTGCAGTGCGTACCCCCGGCTGCACAACAGCTACGCCATCTTGAGGATTCACCTCAATAATGCGGTTCATACGATCGGTCGAGATAACGATACCGCCACGGACTGGTACACAGCCGCCCACGTAGCCCACCCCGCCGCCGCGTGCTGTGACAGGTATGGCGTGTTGCGAGGCAAAACGTACGATGCGAGCCACTTCCTCCGTGCTCGTTGGAAAGGCTACCGCATCCGGCATGGCGTTGGCAAACCACTTGTCGCCGGAGTTTGCGCGGCGCGTGGGTTCGTCGAGGTAAACCAGCTTGCCGAGAGTCTTTTGAATGTCGGGGGGTAAATTGCTCATCGCTTAAAAAGAGTGTTCATTAGTCCCTTGCAGTGCCCCAGCGGCGGTGTAACCACATTTCCACCGGGGAGAAAATGAGTTTGTCCGCTAGCAGGCCGACCAAAATGATGATGAACATGACACCTACAACCTGGTGCATGCGCTGAAGTTCACGACCGTAGTGCAGATATTGCCCAATGCCGAAACCGGAGATAACAGACACGTAGATTTCTGCAGCCATGAGTGAGCGCCACGCGAAGGCCCAGCCCTGTTTCATACCGCTCACCACAAAGGGTGCAGATGCCGGCAGTGTGACGAAGAGCAGAGTGTGCATCGGGGAGGAACCCATGGTGCGCGCCGCACGGGCGTAAATGGGAGGCACATTGCGGATGCCGTTTTCGGTGGAGAGCAGCACACTCCACAGCGTCCCCATGATCACCACAAAGAGAAGGGCGGCTTCCGTTTGCCCAAACCAGATACAGGCCAGAGGCACCCAGCACACGCTCGGCAGCCCTTGGAAGCCGAGACCAAGTACGCCCACGGTGTTACGCATCATCCGAAACCGCGCTGCCAACATGCCGAGCGGTACCCCGATGATTAGACCGATGGCGTAGCCAATGAGGAGGCGTCGTAGCGTGATGAGCATGGAGAGTGGCAGTTTGCCATTGAGGGTGTTGTCCCATAAATACTGAGCCACCAAGCTGGGGGAGGGCAAAACATAGGGCGACCACAGTGTGCAGTGGATACCCAGAAAATCGAGATCTCCGGTGATTCCCGCCCAGATGAGGACGAGCAGGAGAAAGAAAATGAACGTTTGCGCGATGTTTTTCATGGGAGGTAAGGTTCTAGTCGCATTCGTTGGCTTGATTGTATCCCTTCAGTGCTGCAGTGATGCGCTGCGAGAGGTCAGCCAAGTCGTGATCGTTGATATTGCGTGGGCGGGGCAGGGATACCTCAAACTCTTCGCGGATGCGTCCCGGGTGCGGCGTGAAGAGCAGCACCCGGTCTCCGAGGCACGCAGATTCGCGCACGTTGTGTGTTACAAAAATGATGGTTTTTTTGCGTTTCTGCCAGATGTCCTGAATATCGCCGTATAGCTGTTCGCGGGTCATGGCATCCAGGGCGGAGAAAGGCTCATCCATGAGCAGAATCTTCGGGTTGGGGGCGAGCGAACGTGCCAAGGCCACGCGCTGTTTCATGCCGCCGGAAAGTTCGTGGATGTTGGCGTGTGCAAAATTATCCATTTTGACGAGGTAGAGGTAGTATTTGGCTACTTCCAGCCGCTCATGATTATTCAGGTTTGGCTTTTGCTTGAGTCCGAACATCACGTTGCCGATGACATCTAACCACGGGAAAAGCGCGTGCTCTTGGAACATGACGAGCCTGTCGCGTCCCGGCTCGGTGATGGGGGTCCCATTGATGAGAGCTCTACCGCTGTCGGGTTTTTCAAGCCCGGCAATGATGTTCAGCAATGTGGATTTCCCGCATCCGCTGGGGCCCACAAAGCAGACGAATTCACCCTCGCGGATGCTGATGGAAACATCTTGCAGGGCAACGACCGTACCGCCCTGTGTTTCGAAAGTCTTGGTGACATGTTCCACGCTGAGGCGAGCGGTGGGGTAGTCGTGCAGTTCGGGGTGCGTGGCATTATCGGTCATGGCTGTTGAAGTGGGGTGTAGAGTATGCCTTCCAGAGCGGGCACGCGATCCAGTAAATCCGCAGCTTGCGCATCTTTGACAAATCGGCGCAGATTGTCCAGATCAATTTCATTGGTAAGGGTGAGCCGACGCCATGCACTGCGCACCAGCTCGGGATCTACGGGGGTCTGGGTAAGCTCGCTTAGTTCTGCAGCTACGCGCTGTTGGGCTTCACTTGGGTGGTCAAGAATCCACTGAGTGAGGTCGCAGTGTGCACGGATGATGGCGGCGACCTCCTTTGGATGTGCTTGCAGCCAGGCCCGGCGCCCCGCCAGCACGGTGGTTACGACATTCGGCTCCTGTACCAGCAGACGAGCTCCGGCCAGCTTCTCCATCAGAGATACCCACGGTTCCACCGTCCACGAGGCATCTAATTTGCCCTGCTTCATGAGCTGCAGCTGGAGCGAGGATGTGGTGGGGCTCACGCGCACGTCCCCGCCGCCTTCCAGTGTGCATGTGAGACCATTTTTTGCAAGCCAAGCGCGGCATGATACGTCCTGTGTGTTGCCGAGCTGGGGGGTGGCGATACTCTTTCCGCGAAAATCAGTGGGTGCGGAGATGCCGCTGTGAGGATTGACCAACAGTGCTGCACCGCCGTTCACGGCTCCGGTGAGCAGCCTCATTTCACGTCCGGAGGATACGGAGTAGGCGTTGATGGCCGGACTTGGACCGATGTAGGTGAGATCCGTCGTGCGTCCGAAGATCGCCTCTGCTGCAGAAGGTCCGGCATTGTATGTCTGCCACTGCACGGTGTAGCCCGGTAGGTAACGCTCAAACCAGCCCTTTCCTTCACGGCTCATATTCCGGGCCACAAGAGCTTGCACATGCGTGATGTTCGGAAAGGAGCCGATGCGAACGACCCGCTCTGTGGCATCCTCACGCTGGCATGCAGCAAGCCCCAGCAGCATTGCACCGAGCGCCATCACCCATATTCTCATCCTTTTCACCTCTGCAAGTATAGCAAAATTTGCACTTCACGTCTAGTTTTGATTGTGACACAACAGGGCAAACGCATTAGAAAATGCGTTTGCCATGTACGATTTACGATTTACGATGTACGATTTGAATGCTAGCGCGCTACGCGCGATTACAAGGTGAGCGCCATGATAAACATGCCCACGACCACACCACAAATGGAGAGATGATGATGTCCCCAGCGTTCGGCCATGGGCAACAATTCATCGAAAGAGATGTAAACCATGATGCCGGACACGACGCCGAATAGACACGCCAGCAGCAGCCCGTTTATGTAGGGCAGCAGAATGAGCATGCAGATGACAGCTCCCAGTGGCTCGGCCATGCCGGTGAGTGTGGCCAAGCGAAACGCCTTGCCGGGCTTGCCCGTGGCGTACATGAGGGGGAGCGCAACCGCGATGCCTTCCGGTATGTTGTGGATAGCTACCGCCATTGCCACGGAAAGGGCTGTGTCGGTATTGTCAAAGGCAGCTGCTACAGTCGCCATGCCCTCGGGAAAATTATGGAGAGCCATGGCCAGTGCAAAGAGCAGGGCACCGCGCCGCACATTCTCTCGCCCTGAAAATTGCCCGGTAGCACGTACGTTCTTGAGTTCTGCCGCATCGTGCACCTCATGAGGGTTTTCGTCTTCCGGGATCATTAAGTCGATGATCCACGCCAGTCCCATACCCCCGAAGAAGGCGGCCATGGCGATCCACTTCTCCCCCGTCATGCCGTCGAGTTTTCTCAGTGCTGTGGGCATCAGTTCCATGAAGGAGATATACACCATGACCCCTGCACTTGCGCCCAACGCAAAAGTGAGTACGTACGTGTTCGTACGCTTCATGAAAAGCGCAACCGCCGCACCCATTCCCGTGCACAGTCCCGCCAACAGCGATAAAATACCGCCCAGCACCAAAGGATGTAGAACACTTACCTCCATACCAACGTGACTCTTATATCACGCATTCAATCGTCTGTCAATGCGTTATATGTGATCTACAGCGCAAACGCATTTGAGAGAAGTCAATCAACGAAGGAAATGTTCTTGTTGACTGATATCAGCATCTATACGTACCAAAAATCGTGACAACCAGCGGTCATCATGTTGATGGCTCCAAAGACTCGTTGTGGGCTCTCGAGTACATACCACCGTTTAGGCTATTTCGTTAGCCGACAGGCGACATTTTGTAGCAAACGGCTCGGCATTTTTTTTGCGCATCTCTTTTCAAAAGCGATGTCCAGATAAAATTTTCACTGCTTTTTATTTTTCAACGAGAACACGTCTTTCGAAGCATCTGAATTTGCAAAAGCATACCGTGAGAAAGAAACTAGGCGCAATTTGTAAATGTTTTTCTTTAAATGGAATACAAATATGACCCAGCATATCGTTTTTGAAAAGAGATAAACTGCTAACGCAGGGGGGCGCCGAACATGGTTAGGCGCGTACCGTACTACGAAAACACACCTGCAACGATAAGAAGATAGAAAAAACAAATCAACCGTTAACAAAATGAAAACAATAAAACAACTTGTGCTTGTCTGCATTGTAAGCTTAGGGGTGTCGTTTCAAGTTTCGTGGGCCATAGAGGAAAATGATGAGTCTTGTAAGGTTGTAGAGCAGGCGAAACTAGAGTGTGAATGGGCAGTGACAAAGGCATGCGTGAACCTTGGATTATGGTACGATGAAATCAAGGATAAAAGATCTCAAGGAGCTGCCAGGGAACCTATGAAAGCTCAGCCCCAAAATGAGGACGCCGCAAAGCAGATTTTGGAGGCAAATCTATTCTCACGCAAGGAGCTGGCAGAGGAGATTAAACATGAGGTGTGTTTTGTTTTCGATCAGTGGGGAAAGGCTGAAGAAAAGCTCATACAAAAGTTGGGAAACGTCTCGACAGAAAAGAGAAATGAATTGCGAGGCTCCCTTGAATTTTTGAAAGAAAAGCTCATAAAGAGCGTTACAGACGGTGTATTGCCTTTTGACGAAAAAATTCCCAGTGGGCTGAGAGGAAAGCAAAGCAATGAGTCAAATTCCGTGATTGAAATTTGTACAATTGCCACTTCGACACTAGTTGCCCCGTTAGTAGGTCCAATACTAGACACCATACTCGTGACAAAAGATGCGATGGAGCAAAACCGCAAAGAAGAGGAGCTCCGTAAAAAACTCTGTGCAGGTCTTGATGACGAGTCAGGTAGTAAGCAAGAAAGATTATTCTATGCGCTTATGAAGGGAGTGGAAAGTCGCGTTTCTGCGTGGGGTATAAGGCACTAATTACTTCAGAAACAAATAGGTATGATAGGTAAAGTTATTGTGAGCATCATAAAAGCCCTGGTTCGCCTTTTTAGCAGTGCGATTTTTTATGCCGTGCTATTCGGTCTTGCAGCTGTGGGAATCTTTTTCTGGGATGGTGGTCTTTCTGAAGCAAGGCTTCGTTCGGATCTAATCAAGGCAAATCCCAGATTGGAGGCACGGTTGGTGAATTTGGATAGGGATTATCGACCTGAGGATATGCTGCATGGGTATGAGTATTACCGAAAGCATTATGGGAAAAGTGCCATGGATTTGTATGCGAAAGATTTGGTAAATGAAAATGGGGAGTCGGTGTTGAAATTGTGCCGCTACATTCGCCTGAATGGAGGACAAGTTACTCCGCAGCAGGCTCAGATGATGGAAACATTCCTGAGGACAGCTCTGCCGACAGGGAATAAAGATGAGATGTATTTTACGAATGACGAAAAGAATTTTGGCAGCTCTATGTTGCAACGGTATAGTTCGGCACTTGAAAGGGCTCGTGAGGAGGGAGGGCGGACAGCGGATGTAGTCAAACAGAATTATATCAGCGTTTGGATGTATGATCTGCTGTGTCTGACAGAGGAAACGAAGTCACGCGATTTGTGGGAAAAATACTGTGATATGTCGGATTGGTTGCCGGATGCTTTGAGCATTTTTTGGGCATATTCATTGATCGAAGGAGATAATGGCAACGAAGAGAAATCTGCGATAGCAAACAAAGGTGTTGTTGTGAAGAATTTCCTGCGATTTATTGGTATGTGTGCGGACTATCCGACTTTCCGCAAACTGGAGGAGGAAGCCGTGATCAAGTGGAGGAACGCGGTACAAGAAAACAAACAGCCCGAAACCGATGGTGAACCATCAGACGCGGAGGTGGCGGCAGGTATGATCGTTGCCTTATATGCCGAATATGAGCAATTTGGCAAGGAAATAGAAACTATCTGTCATGCTTCATCGATGGAACCCGAGGAATGCGTGAATTTTGTTCAGTCGAATCATACAGCCTTTAATGAGGCCCAAAAAAAGAAAGAGGAACGAAGGGGTATAGATGCTGTTTGCCGACTTTACAAGCGTGCCCGCGATGGGGGTATATGGGAAACAATGCTGGAAACACCGGATATACTAAGCGTGTATATGTTTGCTGCCGAGGATTCCCTTTTTAAGGTTATGCAAGAGAAGAGTGCGTTAGATGTAACCCAACTCATTCTTTATGCTGCGAGTGATGACGGAAAACTTAACCGAGACGCAGTTTGCAACGCGGTGAAGGCTGTAAGCGTGTACGGGAAGCCGGCAATTGATGCAATGCTGAGGCATCTTGATGACCCTGAGTTACCCAGGATCATGGCACACGATTTTCGAAGCTTGTATTTTATTGAAAAAGATCCAAATGGTTGGAAGTATATGTGTGGGGAAGGTTGGCGAGGTTGGTTGGATAAAAATTACGATGTTGATGGCAAGCCGAAGAATAAACCTTGGGTTGGTTATGTTCCCCTTGTTGGTTCGGTAATTCAAGTAGGGAAAAATTGGGTGCAGGGATATCCGTGTACGTGGGGAGAAATAGGGTGGGCTGCATACGATATCGTGGAGGATGGGTTTGCAATTGCTGCGTTCGTGCTAACAGTACCAGCCGGCGGATCGGGGGGAGTCGCTGTTAAAGGAGGAATGTCGGCGTTCAAAGCCGCGGTGAAGGCAGGAGGAAAAATAGTTGCGAGGAAAACTGGAAAGGGGATAATAAAGGTGTTTGAAAAGAAGGGAGGGAAGGAAGTATTGGTTCGAACTGTCGCTAAGAAGGCAACAGCGAGGGCAGCTAGGCGTGTAGCATCTTTATGGAAGCAGGTTAAAGGAACTGGACGAGACATACGAGAGAGCATTAGAAGACATCCCCGATTGGCATCCGGTGTAGTGGCAGGGTCCATGATAGGTTTTGAATTTTGCGCGCGTACGCTGCCCAATGCAGACAAAATAACGTATGGCTTCCTGCATGATTTATGGAAAAAAACGGCAGAATGCGCCCAAGCAGCATCTCGAGGAAGCGCAGATGGCTTGGCTGATGCCTGTGGCACTCTGTTCGAAAATCCATGGATCCGATATGGAATAGGCATCACCCTCGGTGTTTTAGCATTGTTTTTGTTGTTTAGCGTTATTTTGGGTAATAAGAGAAAAAAATCACTTCAATACGTATGAAAGAGCATAAAATTTGTTTTTTAGGACCAGCAGGAGTGGGTAAATCCACTTTCCTTGCCGCTTTGGTGACCATGAGACCAAGCAGCGCATACTTTTTTGTTCCACCAGGTAAAGATGAGGATATTAGCACCCTCATGGATGAGGCACAAAAATTGCGAAGAGATCCGAAGATCACCCTGCCGCCCTCCACTACAATTCGACAGATAAGTGGAGAAATCGTTCTCCCAAATGCAGGAAAGGTACTCGTATCTTTCCTCGATTTCCCAGGGAGTGATTTTAGTGCTATGTATGACTTAAAGGATCAGGGGAAAGCAGAGGAGGTTCGACAATTTGTTCACGATTCAGAGTACATTTATTTTCTCGTTGAACCGAAGACTTTGCAATCTCCGAAGGAGATTGAGTTGGAGATAAGTCGGTTTCTGGATGTCTTGCGAGATTACCGGAAAGGATATGAGGGTGAAAAAAAGAAGGATGTGGGTGTGTGCTTGGCACTCACGAAAGCAGATAGCGTGGAGAACAACGAGGAGATTCGATCTGGTGAGGCGAATCGAGAGCAGATTCGCGAGTATTTTGAGCAATGTGATCCGAAAAGTATTGAAGTACTGCGAAATGAGCTTGGGAAGAACAATTTGTTTTTTGCAGCGTTTAGTACACGCCGTGAAGATCGGTATGGATTAAGCGAGCAAGACTTTATAAACTTATTCACCCCCGTGGTATGGGATATTAAGCGAAAAGAGAAAATTATAAAGTTTTGGAAATTGAGACTTGTTTTCTTTGTAATTATTCTGTGTATTGGTTCATCATATTGTGTGAAACAGTACTATGACACACAAAAAAGCGAACAAAAATCAAAGGACCTTCAGGCAGATGTCACGGAGGTCAATCTTGAAGCAGTCCGCGAAAAGTTGAAAAATCCAGAGCTTGATCAAAAAGTGCGCGATTACTATGTGGAAAAGATCGAGGAACTAAAAAAACGAGAGAGAGATAAGCTAAAAAAGGCTCGCACCCAAGCAAAAATGTTCCCCGCCGATGAATTTTATCTGAAGAAATATATTAAGGTTTGTGGAGAGTATGAAAAAATGTTCGGGTCCATACCTCAGAATTTATCGCTGCCTCCAGAATATGCTCAAGTACCGTTGATTAATGGGATATTAGATGTTGTTGCAAGTAAAGGAAAAAATTTGAGCGGGCGTGTAAGCGCTGTGAGACGTTATCTTTCTTTGGCTCAGGGCAATGTCCCGGATGAGGAGGAAATTAAAAAAGCGTTGGAATGTGCGGCAACATTACTTGAGGGTAAATTTAAGCTTAAGGTGAGACTCAAATTGAAGAAGGCACTAGAACTTTCTTTTTGGGTCATGTCGGGGAGGATTGATCTTGAAGACGAAAGAAAAAAGGCAAAACTTGGCATGGCTGAGCAAAAGGAATTTAATAGAGATATTGATTTTGAGTGGAAAATAGGCGATCCATTAGAGTTGCATGTTTGGAGAGATCCGAGTAATTGGGAGCCGACTACATGGCGCAATCAATGCAGTAAAATTATAGGTGTGGGTAAAGAAAATTTAGCTGTTGGATTTTTCTGTGAACTGACAAGGATTTTACCATCAAATATTGAGCCTGGAGACGACAAATTTATTGAGAATATTGACACCTTCAGAACAACCGTTTGGAGTGCGAAAGATATTGAAATCAAGAAGCAAGATATGGAGAGGGTCGTAAAATATATTCTTACAAATGACTATTGGAAGGAGAGAAAACAGGAAATAGAGGAAAAGATGGGCAGATGAACACTGAAATAAAAATTCCCGCTCAAGTGTACGGGAAAGATCATTTCGGCAAATATGCAATCTTAAAGGAATCACCGCAATTTCGTCGATATGCGGGTATAGCGGGAACGCGTGTTCAATTCCAATGGTCTCCCGGTAAGTCTGCCGTGTACCCACCCGTATGGGTTCAATTTGCTTTACTCGGGGAGGAAAGGGTATTGCTCTATTGTTTTGAGGATGCAGGACAGGATCTTAAAGGTCGCCCTCATTGTTTGAGAAAGATCGTGGGTGTATGCAGTTATCAGCAGGCGGCACAAATCAGTGCTGCTTTAGTCGATGAGAATACGCCCCTGGAGCATGATGTGGATGATTATGGTACGTGGAGAATTTGTGTTCCGTCCTGGTTGGAAGGTCCCCAAGAGTATGAGCGTCCCCAGACGCGAATTTTACGCAAAGGTGATAAGGGGGCATATACGATTAAATTTCCGTCGCCGTCTAAAAAGCCCTCTGGAAGCGGGCAGAAAGGCAACCGGCATATCCCGATTTTATTGGTTTCGATTTTTTTAGCTTTTGGGGGTGGATGGGTTGCTCATATGTTTTGGAACAACAATAAAGTAAATCATGAGCATGTTAAAAATGGAGAGTTGAGGAAACAGAGTGATCAGTTGAGAAAGGAATTGAACAAGGAGAAGAATTTAAGAGAGAATGCTGAAGAAAAATTGCGACGGATTTCTGATATATTGAGGGAAGAAATATCGTCAGCAATGGATACAGTCGATGAAAAGAGTGAAGGACCAGGATGTGACTAATTTTGGCAACGAACAAGAATCATTTAAATGAAACACCCCACCGTATAACAAGAGAGACAATGAAAGACAAAATGACATCGGAAACGCAGGTTAGTAGTATCGCCAAGTGGTGGATTACATTCGGGGCACTTGGGTTCGTTGTAATCCTTTATTTCGTATTCCTAGCCCAAACAACTCTCCCACTGGCTGCGGCCTCACCACCATGGTGCTTACTACTGTACGGGATGCTTCCCTTGCTCAGGTATTTGATCTTAAAAAGGCGCGAAAGAGATTTTGCTAAATGGTGGATCGCATTTGGAGTAATGGGGATTGTATCTTCGATCGTTTGTTGGTACGCGCCCTTTGAGAGCGACATCCCTATTTTCATAATCCTGTTGGGAATGCTTTTCGTTTTCGGGTATTTGAAATGGGGAAGACTCATAAGAGATTTTGCTGCACATATTGGGGCTGCTTGTGCCAGTTGGGCTATATGCGGTTTGTTGTTTGCTTGGTCGCAAGGCTGGTTAGAGAGGCTGCTGAGCGGGTGGCAATATCTTGGTATAAGTGTGCTCGGGGGGCTTTTTCTCTTGGTATGTTTGATATTGCGCGAGCGAGGATTCGCTACGCGTATCATGAAGATTTCGTTGACTCATATCTATATCGTGGGGTTTGTCGGGTATACGGGATTATTAGAGTGGGTAATCGGTGGACGATTCCTGCTTCCTATTGTCATGGGCTTGGCTGGGTTCTTTTATGGTATCAGGCATAAGAATTCAAGCAGAGGATGGATAATAGGTACACTACTTTTTGGTATGGCTTATTCACTGGGTCGCTACGCGTGGCAAATGAATAATTATTAACCTTAAACTAATTTGATAGCTATGGAATCTGTGTTTAACTTTTTGATAACAGAGGCAGGTCCTACTGAGGCAGGTTTTATACTGTTCTTCGCTTTCGGCGGGGCAGTGCTCTACGGATTGGGATCACTAATGAATTGGATTTACAAAAAGCCTGTTGAGGCTTTTACATTCACAATCTCCATGATCGTAGTCCTTCACTTCTTCGATAAACTGGATCATTAAATAAAGGAAGCATCCAATAACCATAAACAATATAATGGTGCCGGGATTTAAGACAGTGGGTTAAGCCCCAGGGCAAACGCATTTGAGAGAAGTGAAGCAACAGAGGAATGCCCTTATTGATTGATATTATGGTTTATACGCATCAAAAATCATGACAACAAGAGATCATCATGATGATGGCTCCAAAGGGATCTCAGCATACATTAACGATCCGAAAAATGCGCGACACGCACATTATCAATAAAATGTGCATCGTAAATTGGCAACTGCATTTTCTCATGCGGTTGCCCTAGCAGAACAAAGTTTCGGCTGGTGTGTGTGCAGCAAATATGCTAGAATCGCCCGCGGGCGGAAGTGCTGCTCTGCTCGCTTATGCACTAATCTTTGTGTCCTGATATGATGAAACTACCGATACGACCCCGCCGCAACAGGAAAAGTGAAGCTATGCGTGGCTTGGTAAGGGAGACTACGCTGAGCGCGGCTAACCTGATATATCCGATGTTTGTGCAGGAGGGGGAGAAGGACGACCCCATAGCATCACTGCCGGGCTGCATGCGCTGGAGCGTTGCAGGGTTGGTGCGCGAGTGTCACCGCTTGTACGACGAATTGGGTATCCCTTGCGTGGATCTGTTCGGTGTGGTATCAGAGACTCTCAAAACACCTGATGGCGTTGAGGCGCATAACCCGCAGGGAATCGTGCAGAGAGCTATCCGCGCCCTCAAGGCAGAGATACCTGGCCTGCTTGTCATGACGGATGTGGCGCTTGATCCTTACAGCACTTACGGCCAGGATGGTATTGTGCACGAGTTGCCGGGTGGCGGGGTGGAGGTGCTCAACGATGAAACGGTGGAGGCGTTGGTGCTGCAAGCGCTTAGTCATGCGGAGGCTGGTGCAGATATTATTTCGCCAAGTGATATGATGGATGGTCGGGTGGCGGCTCTGCGAGCGGCACTCGATGAACGTGGGTATTCCCAGGTGTCCATTATAAGCTACACATCCAAGTACGCATCGGCGCTCTATGGACCGTTCCGGGGTGCGTTGGGAAGCGCCCCAAAGGCTGGGGATAAAAAGGGCTACCAGATGGATCCCGCCAACGCGCGTGAGGCAATGCGCGAAGCTCTGCTGGACGAGCAAGAAGGTGCAGACATCCTGATGGTGAAACCGGCCACGTTCTACCTGGACGTGATAGCGGCGATGCGGGAGGGGTCGCACTTGCCCATAGCCGCCTACCATGTGAGCGGCGAGTATCTGATGCTCAAGGCTGCTGCGGCGTCAGGTTGGCTGGATGAAAAGGAGGCGACCCTGGAAGCGTTGATGAGCATACGACGCGCTGGGGCAGACATGATACTCACGTACGCCGCACCGCAGGCGGCGGAGTGGTTGTCGCAAAGAGCAAGCGCTCATTGAACAAAGAGGCCGTTATGTGGAAGACCCTTCAAAAGCTGCTGCGACGCTGTGATGCGTTACTCATCCTGCTTGCGGGCATCATCAGCGCTTTGCTCTGCTCGTACTACGCCCCGGAGGGAATGGGGCAGGAGATTCAGCCAGGCCCAGGACCGCTGATTTGTGCGTCTGCTGCCCCTGAGGCAAATGTCCAGGGTGAACATCGCTCCATCCCGAAAACGGGTCCGCCCGTTCGTTTCCTCATGCTCAACGTGCGCAATTATTTTGTGGCGGAAGACTTGCCGCGCTCCAAGTACCCCCGGGGCATTAAGACTGTGCGCGAGCGCGAGGCTGTGGCGCGCGTGATCGCTTCTGCCAAGCCGGAAATTATCGGTTTGGTGGAGATCGGAGGAAAAGCCGCCATGCGGGACCTGGTTCGGCGTTTGAAAAGTCTCGGCATGGACTACCCCCATTCCGTGGTCTTGGAGCGATGGGGGGAGGATCGCGCTCTGGGCATTTTGTCGTGCTATCCCATTGCAAAGGATTTTTCCGTGGCCAACTGCCTGTTGGAGGGACGAACGGGGCAGCGCATGCTTCGCGGTATTTTGGATGTGCTTGTGGAGGTTCCGGATGGAAGATGCTTCCGCATTATGGGGGCTCACCTCAAATCCAAGAAAACGGATGATTCGACAGCAGCGGATGAGTTGCGCAGTCGCGAGGCACGTACTCTGGCTGCCCATGTGCAAAAAGCTACGCGTTCTATGCCTTGGGCGCCGATCTTGGTGTATGGAGATTGGAATGCCGGACCGGATGAGCCCTCCCTTGCCATTCTTACCCAAGGGAAGACGAGGGAGAGCGCTCTGCGACGACTCATCCCGCATGACGACCGGGGGGAAAGCTGGACCATCTATTACAAGAACGGCGACTTGTACAGCGCGTTTGATCAGATATACGTGAACTCTGTGCTGTTGCGGCGCATGGGGAAGGAGGCGCAGATGGGCATTGTGAGCGATCGCGCCGCACGCGAGGCGAGTGACCACCGAGCCGTCTGGTGCGAGCTGCGCTGAGCCAATGCGTCAAAGAAGCACGCAACCGCATTAAGTCTTGGGACGGCTGTGGTGCCTTATGAGTCTTCCTTGCTTTCGAGAGGCAAGATATTCGTGGGCAGGAAGTGGGTGCTGCGGATAGCGCGCGCCCACTCACAGAAAGCCTTCGCCTTTTTGGGATCACGCGGAGTTTCAGATGGAGCAGGACCGGACCAGGCAGCGATGTGGTCGGCAAGTTTTGCTGCCTCATCAAAGCGATTCATGCAAATGAGGTGGTACACGGCACCCGCCCCCGCAAAATAGTAGAAAAAATTGCAAGAGGCGTCCGGGCAGGAATCCATTTTGTCGTGCTCATCTACGATGTACATATAATCCTCCAGTGCGGCTTCATCCTGTTTGGCTCGCGCGGCTTGGGAGGCATGCTGCAGGCGTGCTCGTGTGATCCAAACATGCGGTAAATTGGGGATGCTCAGGATGGCTTTGCTTGTTGCCAAAGCTCGTTCAGCGTTCTGTCGGTCGCCGCAGGAAGCGTACGTATCTGCCAGTGTGGAGAGACGGTGGGCACGAATTTCAGGGCTGAGCTGTGTCTCGGACAAGGACTCAAGCAAGTCGAGAGCCTCTGCACAGCGATTGATGCGTGTGAGGATGGCCGCTTCTTCGATGATCGCAGCCGGTGCGAGCGATGTGCCCATGCGAGCGCATTCTGCGTAAAGTTGTATGGCATGTTTCAGTGAGGGAAGAGTAGCACATGCAACACACTCGTCGCCTGCGTAAAGCAGCGTCATGGCTTTTTCTTCGCCTGCAGCTTGCTTTTCTGCAAGAGTCAGCAGGACGTCCCTTGCTTCAGCGTGCCGCCCACTGTGCGACAAACGGTCTGCCAAATGCAAGGAGAGAACTCTTCTCCTCATCGGGGTGGAGGCTTCTTTGCAGAGGCGGCGCAACAGGGCGAGTGTGTTTTCTTCATCGGGCATCTCGGAGTCATCTGCAGCTTTTTCGAGGATGGCGGCATAGAGCAAATCGTCGTCATCAGCCCAAGAGGCTCGCTCCTTAGGGGCGTATTCGGGAGTGTTGCAGAGGTGGAGCAGGGGGGACGTCGGAGGATGAAGTCGAAGGTCACAGAGCATGGCCCGTACCTTTTGGGCATCCGTTGGATGCAGGCTCATCACCTCTTTCAATTCTGCGGAAGCTTGCTTGGCCTGGCTTTCCGGCAGCATCTGTGCATGGGCAAGCAGCAGTGCCCGTCGTGCCGGCTCATCGATTGTGGTACGAATCAGTTTCTCTGCAGATTCCGGATCATTGGCGCGCATGCAGCAGATTAAGGCATTAGTCAGGGCGGGAATGCGAAGGTAATCCGGTGCAATTTCAGCGCAGCTTGCAAATAAATCCGCCGCTTTTGACGGGTCATCCTGAGAGACCATGGCGCGAAGAAAATAAGTGCCGGCGTCTGTGGAGGCTATCGGGATAGATTCCAGTAGTTTGGTATATAGCTCGGCTTGCTTGGTATCCCCCCGCAAAATGAGTCGGCGTACGTGTTCTTGGAGGATAACGCGGGTGAGAGGCTCTCCAGGTAAATCGGTGAGGGCGCGGTTGGCAAAAGCAGAAGTGTCCGCTCCGCGAGCAGCTGCGTCATCCATGAGCAGCATCAGAGCACAGGCTGCGCGACGCGCATGCGCCGTATCTTCTGCCCAATCGTTGAGCTTGCTGTGAATATAGGCACTATGCTGTTCCTTTTCGTGGTGGCGAAGCCGACAAAATGCTGCCCATAGCAGGGGTGATTCCGGATTCGCGGTGATAAATTGCAGCAGGGTCTCCTCACCCATGCCAGCAGCATCATGCTCGTCATCCGTTTCGGGGTTGACAAGCTCGCCTTGCGGGCGGGAGACCTTTTCTTTTGCATAGTACAACTCGGCGAGTTCCAGTCGCGCAAGTTGGCGGGCCGTGGTGTCCAGCGAGGCATCGTTTTCCAGCTCACGGGCGTAATCGAGGCCCCCTGTAAAGTCTTTCATCTTACGGCGCAGGGGCAACCCGAGCAATTTGACAATGGGTTGCAGATTTTCATTTCCCTTCGCCATTTCTTGCAGAGCTGAATAGGCAGAGATACCTGACGGGATACTCGCGGAGTGTAGTTGTTGTTCGGCCAAGGCAGCCGTGGCAAGCGCTCGTATATGCTCATCCTGAGAGTGGGTGAGGCGCTCAGTCATCACAATGCAATCCAGTTCCGGACTGTGTTTGGCGCAGTACAGCAATCCCCGCGCCGAGTACGGGTACAAGGGGTGCCCGACCGGCACGCGTTCCAGTAGATCCGCTGCCTCCACAAGCCTGCCCAACTCAATGAGTGCACGTCCTTCCCAGTAGGCCGCTTCCTCGGCACTCAAACCGTGCTCGCCCCTGCGCAAGAGCTGCCAAGCTTCTGCCGGCTTGCCGTCACGCAGCAATCGTTCCGCCGGGTTTTCGGCCCATGATGCCCCGATGGCCGCAAGGGTCAGCAAAAGGGCAAGCCTAGTGGGGCTTTTTATCATCTGTCGGGTTACTTCTTTTGTGCGGGAGGGCTAGGGACAGCTGCAGACGGGCTGTTGGACGGAACGCCTGTTTTTTGATGGAAGATGTGCTGGATGTAACGCAGACCGGAAGCGGTAAGCGCGGCGTCCTTGCTGCTATTTTTCAGGCGGTTGACTGTGATGTTTTGTTGGAGGGTCGGTGCGGGAAGACAGCTGATAACGGAGGGGGCAGGAACGGTCTGTGTTGATGGGTAAAAGCCTAAGGGCACGCCCTCTGCCGTGAAGGCTACATCCAACGACTTCGTATTGGCGCTGATGGGTGAGCGTAGCAAGAAAGGGTAACGGCGCAGCATATCCACCCGTTCCCCGTGGTAGGGCACGCGCACGCGGTAGTGTTCTTTCAGGCTTGCCCAATATTGGCGTATGGAAAGCGGCTGTCCCTGTGCACAGGCGCGCAGAACGGGCACAGGGTCAATGCCAGCCAAGTTCAGTCCGTTGTATAGACCATGCTTGTTTGAAGGAGGGGAAAATTGGTCGTAATTTGAGTGGAGCATGAGGGCCAGCTCCAGGTGGACGTGAGAACGTTCGCGGTTGATCCCCGCACCGCTGTGTCCCATTTGTCCGAGCACATTTCCCGTACCGACACGTTGGCCGACTCGGCAATCTACCCTCGCCAGGTGGGCATAAAGACTGTAAATGACACCTTCCGGTATCCGATGCCCCACCACCACATAACGGCCATAATTGCTCAGAGTGGGGCTTGGGTTTGTGTACGCTACGACGCCGGGAGCAATGGGATGAATAAGGTCAAGAGGCTCGCCTGCAGCATTGCGCTGCATAGGTTTGATGTCCACCCCTTCGTGGATGCGCGAGAACATCACTTTTCCGTCCGAAGCGCGGAATGGATTGCGCACCATGCCGTACCCGCCAGCCTCCCAAGGCTTACTCTTTTGCCCTTCGAAGTTGCGGTCGCAGTACATGAAAAAATCCTCGCCGCGACCATCGATGAGACTGTGATTGGCTGTGGGAAAGCGGTACACAAGATCCTCCCGCGGCAAGGGGGGCGACTGTGCGGCACGTAGTGCACCAATCCCTGTAAACAGTGCGAGTACTGCCCCTTGGAGTAACTTGCTCATTGCGCTCCGCTCGCAAAGATTTCACCGATGGTGCGACCGGTGTAATCCTTTTTCTCGTTCTTTTTTGCCGGATCCAATTTGGGTAATGGGCGCGGATTTTTCTTCATGAAGCGCTTTTTCTCCATCTCTTCATTTTCCGGTTTAATGTCACGCGCAATTTCCTTCAGATCATAGCCATTCAGACCATTCCAAATTACTAACTTGCCGTCCGTTATCGGTCGGTCAATGCGCACAGGTTGGAAGGCCAAACCGTTCACAACGGGGAGAATGAGCATACCCTCGCGGTTGACCGTGGCATTGTAAAGTCGGTTGATCATTTCCGGCTTCAGGGTAAATACGACGCCGTAACTGCCATCTTGCATGCTCATAAAGGAGTGGTAGGACTGAATGTTTTTGTGTGTGACAATGGGCATGCGCGTGTAGGGACGTCCGTTGTACATGAGGATGAATTTGGCCGTTGTGCCTTCCGTGGAGCTTGCCTCCGACAGGAAAAAGATGGGGTAGGGCTCCTGTTGGCAGGAGCACAGTAGCAACACCGTTAGAACAAGTACAGAAAATAGTCGTTGCAATGCGTTCATAAGCTCACCGCGATACTACCACACTTTTGTCCTCGGGGCGAGTCTAAAAACGGGCATTTGGCAGCACACGCACATCCGGCCCAAGAAAACACCCCCAATGGTAGGCAACGACACATCATGCAGCATAAGCCGTTGGTTATTTGCGATTTAGAAATTTGGCGAGCCTCCGGCTCGCAGAAAACGGCCGACGGCAGCAAAGTCAGTTTTCGCGCGCATGCGCGGGAACTTCTCAGATCGTACATCGTGCATAAGCAAACGCCTTTTCTAATGCGTTTGCCCTGGAGTGCCCTCTTGCCGTCCGGTATTTGCTGTGTTATATTATGGTCGTCGCTTCCGTGGAGTGACAAAAGAGGGTAATTATGCGAATTGGTCTTGTGCAACCAGAGGTGGCAGTGGCGGATTTTTCCTCCAATTTGCGGACTGTTGTCCAGGAGGCCCGGGCGTGCGTAGATGCCGGGGCCGAGTTGCTGCTGGCGCCCGCGCAGGCTCTGGATGGGGCATTCCCCGGCGGGTTAAGCACGCGCAGTTCTTTCATGCTGCACGCACGCGCGGCTTTGCAGGCGTTGGCGGATGAGTTAAGCGTGCCGATGCTGCTGGCAAGCTTTGCAGGCGAGCCGGACGAGCGGCGGGAGCTTCCATCTGCCTACCTGTTGCGCGGAGGAAACGTTCGGAGGGTGAAGCGCACGGTGCGCTTGTTCGGTAAGCGCATCGCGGTTTGCATTGGCGAGCAATCAACTCCCATCCCTGGTTCGGCAGATGTGTGCGTGCACTTGCCGATGAAATCGTGGTATGCGGAACAAGCTCGTGACGATGCCCAGCACGTCGCGCGACAGGCTCAGCACGGCATGGCGGTCGTTGCGGTGCAGGCGGTGGCATGGGCAGATGGGCTCATGCTGGGAGGTGGTTCCCTTGCAGCGTCCGATGGGACTGTGCGGTGCCTGTTACCTTCGTTTCAAAGAGGACATGCGGTGTGGAATACGGAAAATTCGGGAGTCCAGGAAGGTCCGACGCTGCGAACTCCGCAAATACTGTGGAAGGCTGTGTGTTTTGCCGTGAGGCAGGCAGTGCAGCAGGGTGGGTATCGCGGTGTTGCAATAGCGGAAGCAAGTCCTCGCGCACAGCTCCTGCGCTCGGCTGCATGTTCTGCGCTCGGAATGCGGGGGGTGCACACGTTGCGCCGTGTGGAGGGCAGATCCGTTCGCATGAGCTGTGCCGAGCTACAAGATAGGGCTTGGGAACATGAGCTGCTCCTGCTGAGCGGTGCGAGTCGGGAGGATACCTTGTGCGGCGGATCAGATCTTATGGATGCGGGAGAACTGGCGCCCTTCGGAGATTTGTACGAAAGCGAAATCGCTCAATTAAGTGCGTGCGTCGGACTGGGGAGCCAGCTCGTGCATCCCTCCCAGCGAGAATTGGCACTGCGCGCTTTGGTGGATGAAAACCGAAGTCCGGCAGAAATTTCCCTCAGGCACGGGATGGACGAGGGGATGTTGCGAGCTCTCATGCGAAGTATGGCACGTACTGCGGCATTGTGCCATACCTTCGCGCAACCGGTGGTAGTGCGTATCCGTCGCTGTGTACCCACTTTGCCGCGCTTTCACCGCCTCATGGAATAGCCGTAGGGAAGCCCCATTCGGAATTTTATTAAAATCCAAATTTATCCAAAGTTATAAAAAAGTGCAAAAAGGTCTTGCAAAGCAGTAAGAAAAGTGTATAGTGGGCGGGCGGCAGAACCCCGGGGACGGGGTGGACTGCCCAAGGAACCCCAAGCAACTAGAACGTATGGCTCGACTTTTCGGTATAGAGATACCCAACGAGAAACGCGTGGAGGCTTCCCTGTGCTACATTTACGGCATAGGTCCGTCCACAGCAAAGAAGGTGCTGGAGCAGGCCGGAGTTTCCCCGGATTTACGGACGGGAACGCTGACGGATGCGCAGCTCACAAAGATTGTGCAGGCAATCAGCAGCAACAATATCCTCATTGAGGGCGACCTGCGCCGTGAAAAACAGATGGCGCTCAAGCGTCTCACCAGCATCAACTGTCTGCGTGGCATTCGCCACCGCAAGGGATTGCCGGTGCGAGGTCAGCGTACACGGACGAACGCGCGCACTCGTAAGGGTCGTAAAAAGACAGTGGGCGCCAAGAAGGCCTGATTAGCTAACATCCTAAACCTATCTTAAGACGATGGCTGAAGAAAAAATCGAAGAGACAAAAGAGCAGGAAGAGGTGAGTACGCCAGCCGCTGCAAGCCAGCCCGCTGCGCCTGCCCCCGAAGCTGCTCAAGAAGAGAGCTCAACCCGCAGGCAGGAGCCGCGACGCGATATATTTGCGGAGCTTGGCTTGGCGGATGACGATGAAAAGGTAAAAATTCTCAAGGCAAAGGGCAGTAAGAATGTGACCACGGGTATCGTGCACATCTCTTCCTCTTTCAACAATACAGTGGTGAGCGTGACCGACCTGAAAGGCAACGTCATTGGGTGGTCGTCCGCCGGCAAGCTCAACTTTAAGGGCAGCCGCAAGAGCACGGCATACGCCGGCCAGGTTGTTTGCCAAGATGCTTGCCGTCAGGCTATGGGGCACGGACTCAAGGAAGTGGAAGTTCGCGTGAAGGGACCGGGCTCCGGCCGCGAGTCCGCTGTGCGTGCCGTTCAGGCTATTGGTCTGGAGATCACCACGATCTCGGATGTCACCCCGATTCCGCACAATGGATGCCGCCCGCCGAAGGCTCGCCGCGCATAATGACTGTTTTATAACCCTGAACATAGTATCAATCTTATGGCACGTTATACAGGACCTACCGCCAAGATCAGCCGCCGTTACGGTGTGGATCTCTTCGGCAATAGCAAGGCTTTCGCTCGCCGCCCCTTCCCGCCGGGACAGCACGGCGCGCGCGCTGGCCGCAAAAAGAAGTCTGACTACGGCACCATGTTGGCCGAGAAACAGAAACTGCGCTACATGTACGGTATTCTGGAAGGGCAGTTCCGCCGCTACTACCACGAAGCTTCTCGGCGTCGTGGTGTGACTGGCGATATCCTCCTTCAACTGCTTGAGCAGCGCTTGGACAATGTGGTGTATCGCCTCAACTTCGCCAACACTCGAGCAGCCGCTCGCCAGATGGTGAATCACGGACATGTATGTGTGAATGGGCACAAGGTGAACATTCCTTCCTACCATTGCAAGCCCGGGGATGTCGTGAGTGTGGCCGCCAAGGTGCACTCTCAGGCTCTCGCCAACCGCTTTGTGGAGCTCAATACGGATGCGTTCACTCCCGATTGGATTGAGTCTGACACCGCTAAGCTCGCTGGCAAGGTGCTGCGCGTCCCCACAGTGGAGGAAATTGCTCCCATCGTGAATGTGCAGCTCATCGTGGAATTCTATTCCCGCTGATCGCTTTTTCAGCTTTTTATGGTCGGCAGCGCCTTTCGGTGCTGTCGGCCTTTTTTTGGGGAATGATGAGCAGGCACAGCGACTTTATTCAAATACATTTGTCCCAATAAATGTCGTTTTGAAAGTTTCTTTGCGCACCCGATCCGCAACCCCGCGCAACGCGCGCAAGCTCCCCAAATCGTACCTCGTACATCGTACCTCGTACATAGGCAAACGCATTTTCCAATGCGTTTGCCTTGGATGTGCAATTGACAATTCTGAGCCTGTTTGGTACTATGAACGCGCTATGAAAATTGCCGTCATTGGAAAAGGGGGACGAGAGCAGGCTTTGGTGGAAACATTGGCAGCCTCGCCCAGTATGCCTCAGTTGTTTTCATTCCCCGGCAGCGATGCCATATTCCGGACGGCGCTTCCGCTGGTAGCGGATGGCCTAGATAGTTTGATAGACGCCATGGTGCGGGAGGGGATCGACCTCTGTGTGGCGGGGGAGGAGAGTTACCTAGTGAAGGGTGAGGGTCTGGCAAATCGTTGTGCGCAGGCAGGCATTCCTTGTTGGGGACCACCGAAGGAGAGTGCTCAACTCGAAGCTTCCAAAGAGTTTGCAAAAAAATTTTTGACGAAGCACGGGATTCCCACCGGCAAGGCGCAGGTCGTGGCGAATGCGCAGGAGGCTCGAGAAGCTATTGGCGGGCATTACCCGACCGTGCTCAAGTTTGACGGCCTGGCTGCTGGAAAGGGGGTGGCGGTCTGCCAAGATGAAGCGAGCGCCGAGGCTTTTTTGACTGAAGTTTTCGAACAGCAGCGCTTCGGCGAAGGCCGTCTGCTGGTGGAGGAATATTTAACAGGTCCGGAAATCTCGATCTTTGCAGCTATTTGCGATGATCAATATTTGGTGTTATGCCCGGCACGGGATTACAAGCGCCTGAAAGATGGTGATGAAGGTCCAAATACGGGCGGTATGGGAGCTATAGCCTCCCGCAGCTTGGTAGATGATGACACGTTGAGTGCCATAGAGCGAGCTATCGTGGCTCCAACGGTGGCAGGCCTGCAGGAAGACGGCTTGCCTTACCGTGGCTTTTTGTATTTTGGCCTGATGCTCACTCCGGATGGACCGAAAGTCATCGAATATAATTGCCGTTTTGGCGATCCGGAATGCGAGGCGGTGATGCCTTTGCTCCAAGGCGATTTGGCGGAATTCTGCGGGGCTGGAGCTCGAGGGGATTTCAAGCCGGAGCTCATCAGCTTTAGCGAGGGATGGAGTGTGTGTTGCATTCTCGCATCTGCGGGTTATCCTGCCTCTTCCCATAGTGGGGACACAATTAGCGGGCTCGAAGATTGCAAGGCGCGTGTGTTCCACTGCGGTACACGTTGCGCAGACGGTGATTGGGAGACCGCTGGCGGTCGCGTGTTGGCCATCACTGCCACCGGAGATACGCTGGAGCAGGCCCGTGAAATGGCCCACACGGAGTCTGCGAAGGTGGATTTTTTCGGGAGTCAACGTCGCAGTGATATCGCTTACCTTAACGTCTAACTCTTCCTACAAACTACACAACAATGAAAGATACATCGATTGAGTTTTTACACACGTTGCTCGAAACGCCATCCCCCACGGGTATGGAGATGCGCGGACAGAGAATTTGGGCTAATTACATCGCTCCTTACACGGATACGCAAGAGTGCGATGCTTATGGCTCAACGTGGGCAACCCTTCGCAGCAAGCGCAAGAACGCTCCTACTCTCATGCTTGATGCCCACGCGGATGAAATAGGTTTCTCCATCCGTTACATCACTGATGATGGTTTCGCGTACGTGGAGCGTCTTGGCGGCTCGGATGTGGCGATTGCCCGTGGACGACGCCTACGCTTTTTTGGAGCAAAGGGAGAGGTTATTGGCGTCATTGGCAACACGGCTATTCATATTCGTGATGATCAAGACAAGGCTCCGAAACTGTGGGAACTGTACGTTGATCTTGGATGTTCGAGTCGCCAGGAAGTAGAGGAATTAGGGCTACGCGTGGGAGATCGAGCTGTGTACGTGGATGGTCCTCTCATGATGAACAAACGCTTGGTCTGCCGTGCTCTGGATGACCGCTTGTGTGGCTTTATTACCGCGGAAACAGCCCGCAGACTGCACGAACGCAAAATTTCTCCTGCATGGAACATTGTCTTTGCCAACAGCGTGCAGGAAGAAGTGGGCTGTATTGGCGCCGAAATGGTGACCTACCGCATTAATCCGGATGCGGCCATTTGCTTAGATGTGACACATGCTACCGACACACCGGGACTTTCCGCTGCCCGCTACGGTGAGGTGAAGCTTGGGCTCGGTCCTTGTCTGTGCATCGGGCCTGCGTGTCATCCCTCTATCAACGAGCGTTTGGAGAAAATTGCAACGCAGAAAAAGATACCACTGCAGCGCGAGACCTCCGGTCGAACCACGGGTACAAACACCGATTCCATCTTCCGATCTCGCGGCGGAGTGCCCGCCACAAATCTCTCCCTACCTCTCCGCTACATGCACAGCCCTATCGAGACGGCGGATTTGGGAGATGTACTAGCAACGGTCGATTTGCTCACGGAATTTATCGCTGCGCTTAAACCAACGGACAGCTTTCGACATTCACTTAAGTAAGGTTTTACTTGGAGTTCCCAAGCATCCCATTCAAATGCGGCGATCTCATCGACGCTTTACCGGTGGCGTGTGCTTGTGATGCGTTTGGAGCAGAGCAACCGCACATGAGAGAAGTTAATCAGAAGAGAAAAGGCTCTTTTTGACTGGTATCATTGTTTATACGTATCAAAAATCATGACGACAGGCGGTCATCATGATGATGGCTCTAAAGAATCCTCCTGCATATATTGATGATTCGAAAAAACTGCGCAACGCGCACATTATTAATAATCACCCATCGTACATAGGCGCCGCTAGGCACCACCGTCGTAAATCGTAAAAGGCACACGCATTTTCTCATGCGTTCGCCTTGGCGTTTGGAGGTCAGAAGTTTCCCTTACCTCTTTTTTTCTCAATATGTAAAAAGCCGTCCCGTATTTCGGGGACGGCTTTTGGAGGAATCTCTGGTTCTCGCTGTTCAGAGTAGCGCCTTAAGGTGCGCCAAAATGTTATCTTTGGAGGTAGCTCCGGTGATTGTATCCACCAGCTCGCCACCCTTGAAGAAAAGCAGCGTGGGGATGGAACGAATATTAAAGCGATTAGCCAAGCCAGCATTGCCGTCCACATCCACCTTGCCCACCTTAGCGGTGCCTGCCATTTCCGTGGCTATCTGGTCTACAATAGGCGAGATCATCTTGCACGGCCCGCACCAAGTGGCCCAAAAATCCACCAGCACAGGTTTGTCGGATTGAATGACTTCGGCTTCGAAGTTGCTTTCTGTAATTTGAAGTGCCATATATTTTAATAATAATTCAGGATAATATTGGGTTAAGGTGCGCCAAAATATTGTCTTTGGACGTTGCACCAGTGATGGTGCTTACCAACCTTCCCCCCTCTGTAGAACTGGAGAGTGGGCAGAGATGAAACTTTCTGGCGTACAGCGAAATTGATGTTAGAGCCAACATCAAACATGCCAACTTTGGCAACGCCGACCATTTCTTCTGCAATCTGTTCTACGATACGAGAAATCATCTTACACTGGCCACATTGCTGGGACCAATAATCCACCATTACCGGTTTGTCGGAACGGAGAACCTCGGTCTCAAAGTTGTCTTCTGTGAGTTGAATCAGCATCACTTCCTTTGACAAGCTAAGACGCGTCGATGTTGAGTAAGTGTTTACTCTTCCTCCTCTCCTCCCTCCTCGTCAGAGGAAGACTCCTCCTCGTCACTGCTAGAGGTACCTTCCTCGTCACCGCCGGGGGCGTCTTCCTCGTCTGCAGCGGAAACCCCGCCGCCTCCACTGCCCTCCGCTGCGACAGGTTGACCAAAGAGGTAATCAGACACGCGGTTCGGCGTGTGATCTGAGCTATACGCAGCATAACAGAAGAGCAGAGCTGCAAGCAAAGCCGCTATTGAAATGCCGAGATGCACCATCTGCGGTCCCTTTTCCTCTTCCTCCTCTTCTTCCACACTCTTATCGGATGCAGTTTGGCGGGAGAGTCCTGTCGGCATGGTAAAGCCGGCGGGTTTGGTGCCATCTGACGACGGGGCTTGTTTAGCAGCAGGTGCAGCCGTCGTCGCTGCCGGGGCAGAGGGCCTTCCCATAGGCACAGTTGCAGTCGGCATGGAAATAGTAGGCGTGCCCGCATTTGGGACTGGCATGGCGGGATGGAGCGGCGAAGATGCCGGTACGCCGGCTGCTCGAAGACGCGTGGGCGGAACGGGCGCTCCTGCCCCCGGTCGCGCCAATGGGATGGTGGCTGCCGGTGCCGGTGCCGTCGCCTGAGCCGGGCGAGGCATGGGCGAAGGAGGAACACCTGGCGCGCTCGGACGCGTCAGAGGAATGGTTGTTGCCTGAGATGCCGAGGGTGGAACAGGTGAAGAAGGTGGCACGGGCGCACCGGGTCTCGTCAGCGGGATCGTAGCTGCCGGCGCAGCGGACGGCGGTATAGGCGCCGAAGGCGGCGGCATGGGAACACCGGGTATCCCCGGAGCAGACGGTGGCACAGGGGGCTTGGGCGCTGCCGGTGGAAAGGGAGGAGGAGGAACAGGAGGGGTGCTCATAGCAGTAAATAATCGCTACCCACCGTTGTGGGCTCCTCTTATATTGCACAATTTTTACCGCTTTGCAAGCGGAAAAGTCATTTACCCCCCAAAAAAATTGCTGTTGCAAAAATTCTAGGCGTAACAATCTGCAAAAAACTTGAAAAAATGGGTGAATCTGCTACACTTTCCCACATGGAAATTTTGGGATCGCCTACGTTTGTGCTCTTCATGGTACTGTTCGTTGGCTTGGTTTTTGGAAATTTGAGCATCAAGGGGATAAGCTTGGGTAGTTCGGGAGTGTTGTTTGCAGCATTGGCTGCCGGGCATTTCGGATTGCAGGTGCCGGAGGGGATAGCGGATGTTGGTACAGCAATTTTCGTATATTGCGTGGGATTAGGTGTGGGTAACCGCTTCTTTGATTCGTTAAAAAGTCGAGGAAAATACCTTATTATCCTTGCGATATTGGTGGTGGGGGTGGCATGGTTGACTGCGTGGGTACTGGGGCGCATTCTTGGCATGGACGCCGGCACCGTAGCCGGACTTTTCGCCGGTGCGTGCACGAGTACTCCCGCGCTCGCCGCCGCAATCGAGTCTCAAGGAACTCAAGCCTCGGGTGTGAATATTGGGTACGCTGTGGCGTATCCGTTTGGTGTTGTGGGAGTGGTGCTTTTTGTTCAGCTCTTGCCGCGCATTCTTCGCCAGAATTTGGATGGCAATCATGGGAAGAGCGCCGAGGACAAGCATACCATCATTTCCCGCGTGGTACAGGTGACCAACCCGGAACTCATTGGCTGCTCCATCGGTTCGTTTTGCGCTGAAAAAAATCTGCGTTGCCGCATCACTCGCATTGCACGTGACGGAGCGCTTATGCCTCTGCAGAAGGACGATGCTTTTACGGAGAATGGAGAGATATTGCTTGTGGGGGAGCGTGAAGATTTAGAGCGGGAGGTGCCCTGTTTCGGACATGTGCGCTCAGCTAAGGGACGCCCGCGCATTTACACCGATGAGCGTGCCGAGCTTATTGTGCTTTCTCGCGCCATGTGCAATAAAACGCTCCGCGAGCTTGACACACTCGGTCAATACGGCATCGTCATTTCGCGCATCACTCGGTTGGGCCTCACTTTCATCCCCACGGCCGACACCGAAGTTCAACGCAACGATGTACTGCGCGTGGTAGGGGCGCCTGAGGCTATCGAGTCTTTCCGTCGAGAGTGTGGACACCGCAGCACAGCGCTTAACACGGCCGATATCCTCTCTCTGATGGGTGGGCTCATGCTGGGTGTGCTGCTCGGGAAAATGCAGTTCAGCTTTGGCGGAGGTTCCTTTTCGTTGGGTATAGCGGGAGGCCCCCTCGTGGTGGCTTTGATTCTCGGCCATTTTGGAAAGCTTGGTCCTATTGTCGGCTATATTCCACGTCCCACGCGCGTGCTGCTCATGGAGTTCGGTCTGGTGCTCTTCCTAGCCGGGGCCGGGGTAAAAGGTGGTGCCTCGCTGGTAGAAACCTTGCGTGCCAACGGTCTCTCCATGTTCCTAGTGGGCAGTGCCGTCACGCTTGTGCCTATGGTCGTTTCCTATGTCGTGGCACGTCGGTTGATGCGCATGAGCTTGGCGGAAACACTCGGCGGCATTTGCGGGAGTATGACCTCTACACCTGCGCTCGGAGCCATCACCGCAAAAACGGATTGCCAAGAACCTGTCATTGCCTATTCAACGGCCTATCCAGCTGCGCTTATTCTGATGACCGTGCTTGCCAAATTGCTCTGTGATTTAATTTAGCGAGCGCGCGTGCGGAAAATGTCCACACGCATGCAAGTAAAACTTGCAAAAGCGGGTGAAATGTAGTAGCCTTTGCGCGGGCAAGATGCAAAGCGCCTCGCGCCCCCGTCATGCAAAGAAACGGGTGGACAGGTTGCTTCATCTTCGTCTTTTAACTGCTACCGATACTATGACCACAAATCAGAAAAGTCTCCTCAAGATAGCCATTGTGCTCATCATCAGTTTGTCGATGTTGTTTGTTCCCTTTGAAGCACTTGGCGCACCGATCAATCCTGTTCAGGCGCGCGTGGTGGCGCTCTTTCTCTTTGCCGCATTGATGTGGATTTTGGAGCCGATTCCGATTTGGACTACATCCACGCTCGTCATTGCCATAGCTTTGCTCGGCATCTCCAACCAGTCCCTCACTTTCCTGCGTCCGGATCGCTACGACAAGGCCGAGGTGAGCGCTATCGTGAAGGATGCCATCGGTGCTGATGGGGCGGTGAGTTCCGAACTGGTGCGCCAAATCCAGGACTCCGTGAATACGCGCCTCACAAAAAAGCCCACTGTTAATGAGCAGGAAGTGCGCATGACTCTCGGCTTCCAGATCATGGATTTCAGCGAAAAGGCTAAGAAAAGCAACGACTTGGCGGCGGCTCAGCAGCTCCGGGATGCCCACCACCGCCTTTATTCCCCGGAAATTTCCTCACGTATCCACAGTCTCAAGTTTGTGAACTTGATGCAGCAGAAGACGACGATGGCGACCTTTGCGGATCCGATCATCATCCTGTTTTTGGGAGGTTTCTTCTTGGCGGCGGCAGCGACAAAGTACCGCTTGGACATCAACCTGGCGCGGGTGATGCTGCGGCCGTTTGGCACGAACCCGAAGTATGTCATGCTGGGGCTGATGGTCGTGACGGCGCTCTTCTCGATGTTCATGAGCAACACGGCGACGGCGGCGATGATGCTTGCCATTCTCACGCCGGTGCTTTCTCTTTTCGGCCCCAATGATCGCGGGCGTGCGGCGTTTGCGCTGTGCATTCCCGTAGCGGCGAACATTGGAGGCATCGGCACTCCCATCGGCACGCCGCCCAACGCCATTGCTTTGAAAGCCATGCAGGATATGGGGCTCTCCATCACCTTTGGTAAGTGGATGCTTTTCGGCGTGCCGTTTGTCATCGTGATGCTGCTGGTAGGGTGGTTGATCTTGGTCAAAATGTTCCCCACCCAGCAAAAGGAACTCAAACTCGAGGTGGGGGGCAGCTTCCTCAAAACGCCGAAAGCCATCGTCGTATATGTCACTTTTGCGGTCACCATCGCCCTGTGGTGCTTTAGCGAGAACTTCAAGCTTGGACTGGATTCCAACACGATAGCCATCATTCCCATCGCCGTATTCGCGGCGACCAAAGTCATCACCAAAGATGATCTTAAATCGATGAGCTGGGATGTGCTTTGGCTCGTGGCCGGCGGTTTTGCTCTGGGTGTTGCGCTGCAGGAGACCGGTCTGGCGAAGGATATGATTGACGCCATTCCCTTCGGTACGTGGAATCCCACGGTGCTTATGGTCGGTGCGGGCTTCATCTGTCTTTTCATGGCCACGTTCATGAGCCACACGGCTACGGCTTCGTTGCTCATGCCGATATTGGCCGGGGTGGCTGGGGCTATGATGCAATCTCACAGCATGGATGGAGCCGGAGCTATCGGTCTGCTCTGTTCCATTGCGTTTGCTTCATCGTTGGGCATGGCTCTGCCGATTTCCACGCCGCCCAATGCGCTCGCCTACGCCACCGGGCTGGTGGAGCAAAAGGGTATGGCTATTTCCGGCACCATTCTCTGCTTGCTCGGTTTGTTCCTTACCTTTGTGCTCATGTATTTCCTGCAGAGCATCGGTTTCTTTGCTATGTAACTCCGCTTCATGATTACCCTGCCGGATCACATCATGCGCCCGCTCAAGCGGGTCAACCGGGTCTATTTTACAGACCCGGACCGCATTCTTGCCATTCCGGCGGGTGGGGAACTGGTGCGGCAGAATGAGGAGTGTCACCGTCTTTTTCTAGTGCTCAGGGGCAACTTTGTGGCCTACCGGCGCTCTGACACTTTCGAGGGTTCAGAGTTGCCGGCGGAAACGCA